>JAKRSB010000114.1 GCA_022402525.1 Thermosynechococcaceae cyanobacterium MS004 | reverse complement strand
ATACTGATTTCTACGACATTGAACTATACACGCCGCTATAATCATGCAATTTTTATAATAAAAACTATAGAATCACGACTGCGATCCAACTCAAATCAGCTTTCAAGCAAACATAACTTGCTAGATTTCGTCTACAAGTAGCTGTATTTCAATTTTCCCGACAAAGACTTGCCGCAACACTCTATTGCACTTTCACAGAAAAGTCGCTGAATAACATTTTAGTTTTTTAAATTCAGGCTAAATTTTTACACAGGCTGGCTTGCCTTGTGCTTAGATTCACTGTCTTTTCGTGGAATTCTGCTAAAAATGAAGGACAAAGAAGCTGTAGAGAAGCCCTAAACGATTTATGTTTGGCTGTATTTTCTACAAAATCTACTGCTATGCTATCACCAAAATACTGAATGTCAACTTCAGATCGAGTAAATTGCACAATATTTTTCTAAAGCTGAACTTCATTTATACACCAACGCCACTAGAGCAAATACAAAATTGCCTGGAACTAGCTTCATAGGTGCATTTGAGCGATTGATAAACAGCTTAAAAGCTTCTGCTAAATGACTTCGAATAAACTGTAAATCAATTTTCGAGTCATTCCTCTAGACTTTAAAATAACGAAAAATTTTTGTAGGTATACTAAATAAGGCTACTGAGCCACTTCGTCTTTACTACAATATAGCTACCATACAACTGCAATCTAAAAACTGATTGACTGCTAATTAGCTAAGAGTTGACTACTGGTTGACTTCAAATCAACGATGGTTTTACTTCTAATGGACTGCGGCTCGGCTACTAACCTGCTACTGGCTCACTACAGCTTCACTGCTGGTCTGCTACTGTTTCGCTACTGACTCACTTCATTTTTGAGCCATGCTAACCCCGCAGCAAGATATGGCAACGTGGGCCTAGATTTTTTCGGGCTTGCAAAAACACTTTGCAGACTTTCAACTGAGACACTTAACAATTTACCTATATGGAGGTCATGATGAGTGACGAGATTAGGCGATCGCTAAAGCGGGAGCATATCAAGGTCTGGTGTACTGCTGAAGAAAAGGAAAATATTAAGGGAAGGGCTGAGGTGACGGGGGCAAAGTCTGTTAGCGAGTTTTTGCTAATGCTAGGACTCAATGGACTAACCGACGATTATGGATCAGCAAGGGAGAAGGCAGAAGGCCCATTGCTGAATGCACGGGTTTATGGACGACTGTTCGGCATGATAGAGGCTTTGGAGCAACGACCTGACGCAGAAATTACACTGGTCAAGGATGCAATCGAGCTGATCCATGAAGTACGCAGAGACATTGCCATCAACCGACTACGCAACGGATTTGAGCGGGATTTGAATTAAATGCCTTAACTGAGTCGAGCTTATGCGGATCAAAATCATCAAGGGAAATGACCCATCGGGGTTATGTCAGTATCTACTTGCCCCTGAAAAGCAGATTGAGAAGAAGGATAGTCCTATCCTCTACTCGAATATGAGTGGACGCGATGCGGAGGAACTAGCGGCTGAGTTTCGCTATGCCAGAACGGTTAATCGAAGGGTTCGCAACTGTATGTGTCATTACAGCGTGTCGATGCCCCCTGAAGAAAAAATAGGTGCTGACAAAATCAAGGCGGTTTCTAAAGCGCTGCTTGAGAAAATGGGGCATGAGCGCTGTCAGTATTTCATCGTGCAGCACCATGACCGTGAGCATCGCAATGGGGTGCAGCATTGGCATATTGCGACCAGTGCGATCGCCCTTAATGGTAAATGGGTCAACGATAGTTTCAACCGTCCTAAACTCCGCAAGATTGAACCAGAGCTTGAGCAACAGTTTGGGTTGCAGCAAACAACGGTCAGGGCGGTGCGTGATCGACATAATCTAACGACTGGCGAGTATCGACTGAAGGAGCGCAGTGGAAAGGTGCTGCCGAAGGAGAAGCTGTGGCAGTTGATCCAGAAAGCGACTGAGGGTAAGCCGACGATGACGGAGTTTGTGGAGCGGATTCAGCGGAGCGGTGCATCGGTTCAGCTTTATGGACTGGAGCAAGGTAGCGCACGGGGGATCAGCTATGGCGTGGATGGGGTTGCCTTTCCTGGGGGGAAGCTGGGGCCAGCCTATAGCTTTAATGGGGTACAAGAACACCTGGGGGTGAGCTATGAACCGGAGCGCGATAATGAGGGGCTGAGGCAATTGCTCTCGCACCCGCTGCCGATTGAGAAAGTGGAGGCGACGGAACCAGAACCTGAATTGGTCATGGTTGACCAAGCGCAACAGGAGCAACCAAGCGCGGATGAGATGATGAAACAGATCAATAAGGCGATCGCCCGAATCCGCCAGCGCCGAATCAATATGCAGAATCAGGCGAGAGCCCAAACCTTACCCCAAACCACAGCGCCGGAGAGTCGGCAGACTGGCCAGCAGCAGACTGGCCAGCAACCCACTGAGCCAGAACCAGCGCCGGAGACTCCAGAAGCGATCGCCAAAGCTAAACCTAAGCAAGACATTGACTGGGAGCTATGAGCCAGTGCGGATCGGGATTGCCTTGCTCATCTTGTTTCTACCCGCGATCATCGTCCTGCACGAGCTAGGGCATTTCTGGGCGGCGCGGTGGCTGGGCATTGAACTTACCGAGTTCTCCATTGGCCTGGGGGCCGTGCTGAAGAAGTGGCACCACAAAGGCATCGAGTACAGCTTTCACCTATGGCCTATCGCGGCTCATGTGAGGCCAGCGATCGCTAAACGGGATAGTCTGGGTGCCAAAAAACCTAGACTTGTTCAGAATCATCCGGTGTGGCACCAGCTTTTGTTTTTGGCTGGGGGTGCGATCGCCAATATCCGCTTTGCCTATGTGCTGCTGGTTGTGCGGGGGGTGTCTGAAGGTGAAGCCGTTGGAGCCGTGCTGCGGGGGTCGGTTGTGGAGTTGGGGGGCTGGGCTGGGTTTTTAGCTGGGAGGATCGGGGCTGCGCTGTTTGGGCTGGGGGGAGCTGGGGCACCGCTGCCGCTCTTGGCTTTTGACCAGCAGCTTGCCTTTTTGAGCCTGAGCTTTGGGCTGATCAACCTGGTGCCTGTACCGCCTTTTGATGGGGGACGGATCTTGGTCATTCTGTTGAGGAAATTCAGCAAAACTAGAGATTAAAAAAATGGGGCTTTTAAAGATACAGCCAGAAGACTGCTCAGTGCTGGGCAAGGTGATTTTGAAGCACATGCGGGAGAACCGGACAAGCTTGCGCGAAGTCTCCAAAGCGGCTGGGATCACGCATCCCAGCCTAAGACTCTATTGCCTGGGTCAAGGCAACCCCACATGCAATACGCTGCGAAGATTGTCCAAAGTCCTGAAAATCCATCCGGTCGAGCTGTACTTTCTGGCGCACGGGGAGACTATCAAAGCTTTGGCTTCAACCTCAGAAGACAAGCGTTTTAGGGCGATCCTCAATGGGATCGACCGGATCAAAGAAAAGGCTCTTGCTTAACTTCGCGGCTGACTACCTAGCCGTTCGGGTTTCTCTGGCAGGGTGATCAGCCCTCTGCCGATGTACTCCAGCAGCTCAGCCAAAGAATTGTAACCGGAAGCTTTCACTGCATCTGGAAGGCCGATTTTCGCGGTAGGGGTACAGGTCGTCGTTAATTTCACTGCATCCTCACCCCAAATTTCCCGAACCGAAGGTCGCCCTTTGTGGGACGTGAGATTACTTCTGGAAGCGGGGTTTTCCCCTCTCCCGTACTTGATTTCCTGTTCTTCGACCTGTTCCGGTTGGTTCTGCTGGTTCGCTTTTGGCATTTCGAGTGTTGCTATTGGCATGATAGTGACTCCTATTTTACACGGTTTTTATAGAGAACTCTTAGGCTTCATTTCAGTGGATAGGGTATCTTCAGTAGCTCCCGCACTCGATCTAGCAAGGGCTGTCCCCTGAGCGTGGGCTTACCGTGAGTAGTGATTGAGTCCAGCCAGAATTTTGGGTCTGCTCCGCCTTGGTACGAATACCATTCAGGATGACTCCCGCCTCCGCTAATGCCGTATTCATCGGCAATCACATCCTTCAGTTCAGCATCGGTCAACCCGCACGTTTGATGTCTGCTCCAGCGCTTGTCGGCTCTTTCAACTTGGTGCAGCGACCGCAATAGGGCTGCATCAATCCGAGCTTGAAGTGGGTCAACAGGTACGGCAAACAGGCTAAGCTGCTGCTGTGTCTTCACTTACGGCCTCCTCTGGTTTTGGCGTTTGGAGGAAAGCCCTCTCCTTGGGCACACTCGGCACAATCAGAACAAAAATAACGCTGTCGATTCAGAAGTTGATTCGAGAGAATCTGAACGGCGCTACTGGCTTTTATGCACTGGCAGGCGTAGCAGAGGCGGTCGGCTGGGAAATATAACGGGCGTAGGTGCATTGTTTTCTCCTGACTCTGGTTCATTTGATGGAGATGCTCGACGGCGGCTGTCCTGGGACATGGGATAACCGCCATCGGCAATCGCTGCTAAGAGCGCTCTCGCTTCAGCGCTGCTGTTGCATGGCTCCACGCGATGTTGAACGTCGAAGCTTCACAGTGCAGGTCTAGAGCTGTACTGCACTCCTGAGCGGTGGTGCTGCTATCGGGGGCATCCGCTAGGGCTTGCACAATATCTGCAATATCCCAGCCTTTGAAATGCTCCCGCATCCAGTCGAGGATCAAGCCCTCTGCGGTTTCCTCCACCAATAGGCAGCGCCGCCAGAGCCACTCACCTAATGCGGTAATGGTCGTCCGGTTCTTATGGATGCGTCCGCCAAAGATGATCCGGTTCTCGAACTCTGTGTTGCTCTTGCTCCAATCAACCGATCGCAGTCCGATCCGCTGTAGCTTCGATTCCCAGTTCTCCTGGCGCAACAAATAAAAGCCCAAGTGAGCAAGGCCACAAAGGGCGATCGCATGACCGCAGATGAAGTTTTGCCGCACATCGCTGGGGGCATACTCTTTGGCTAGCAAGCGCTCCCACTCTGGCAGCTCGGCGGTGATAGCTTTCCAGAATGCGATCGCTTTCTCAACCTTCTCGCCCTGGCTGAGCTGGGAATTGGTGAACAGGTACTTATTTGCCTCGTCGATGGCATTGAAGGTAAAGACCTTGCTCGACTTGGCTCCGAGGGTCGTTTGCTCGGTGTCGGTGTACTGGGCAAAGACCGGAACACCCCTCATGACCTGTCGCGCTAGATCCGACTCATCAGAACGGTGATCGTACAGGAGGTTTAAGGATTTATTCGGCTTGCTAACGTGGTGGTTCAGGTCGTGAAACATCGTCTGTGCGCGTTCCAGATTAACGTGCAGAAAGACCACGCAAGAAATCGATTCGTCTTTCAAATCTGGGTTCTCAACTAAGGCCAGCTTCAGCCCTGCGATCCTGTGCTGTCCGTCTGCAATCAGAAAGCGTGAGTCCATCGGAACGTTCAGAGTGCCGACATCGCCTTGGGTTTCAGCAAAATTGAACTGGCCTAGCTGCTCGTTCGGTATGTCAATCGTGACGGTGACAGAGCTAAGGGTGTAGTGCTTGCTCGTCAACACATAGTCCTTGAGCTTGTTCGCCCTAGTGATATTGAGCTTGCGCTGCGCCCTCATTTCGGCTGGCATCTCTTCCGATTCCAGCACAAAGAGTTTGCTAAGCAGTTTAAGCGGGATCATCGTCGTGTAGTATTCTTTCCCGCTTTGAATCCCTCGCACACAAGGGAACTGATAGGTAGGGGTCTGCTTGAAGGGCACTACCTTTTTCTGGGTCGTGCTGGGGGCTTTCGTTGCTGTTTTGGTCGTACTAGCCTTTGGCCGTTTGGTCGTGCTGGTCGTGCTGGTCGTGCTGGTCATCTGATTTTTCCTTTAGTGTGGATAAGGTTTAGTGCCCATGAATCAAGCCCTCAGCCGAGGGGCTAAGGGCTTGATTCGATCCAAGGGTTATTTGGCGACTGGGCTACATTTCAACAGTTGTGCCTGAGTCACTTTTAAGACTTCTCTGATATTTTTCTTGGGACAGCAAATTTCAACCCATAGCGTAATTCCAGTGCCTCCGTAGGATGTCGGCCAACCTTCCCGATTCAGTTTTGTGGCTCCCAGAGTCTCGAAAGCCCTTTCCAGACTCTCGATTTCTTGGAAACTATCGGAGAGGATTTCGTACTCGAAAAATTCTGTCTTCACTTTGCCTCTCCAAAGACCAGCCTCCTACAAAAATCATCAATCTCGTCCACGCTCAGCGGCTCAAACCTACCGCCATCGGTGGCAATATCTGCGTAGGCTTCGGCAATCTCCGGTAAGGCATTCTGCCAGTGGCGTAGTGCTGCCAAAATCGTTGCAAGCTCTCGTTCTGTTAGCTGT
>JAKRSB010000113.1 GCA_022402525.1 Thermosynechococcaceae cyanobacterium MS004 | reverse complement strand
CCGTTTGCTCCACGAATCGATAGTTGCTGTTCAGGTCGTAGAAGCTGCGCTTGTAGGTGTCTGATAACAGCAGCCCACGCACAAATTCCCGCACGCTGATCTGACCGTTACGTAGCTGAGACTCTAGAAACGGCTCACGGTCTGCGGCGAAGGCATGGAAAAATAGCTGACGATACGCGGCTTCAATGAGATCGCCCAAATCGCCAGGGCTTAAGATATTTTCGGTGGTGTAAATCCGTGGCTGATCTTCGCTGCCAACTTCATACCCTGCAACCCGAACATTTTGGCTCTTGGGGGCGTACTCAATCAGTGGTAGGCTCACGCGCTCTGCTCCTATTTCCTCTTTTCCAAAATCTTACTCATGGTTTGTAGTCTTTCTACAGGCTACGTAACACTCCTTAATTTGTTTTGGGGAGCATTCTCAGATTTTGCACAATCAATTCCCCCCTCTTAAGCAGAGAACTGTGCCAATGCTTTTCAATCCCGTGTCATCAATCCGCAATCAATTCATAACAATTAATCCTGCTCACGAGCCTGAATCTGTGACATCAGTCTGTGACATCAGGTCGTCAGCAAGCAGGCTTGGACTGAGTGCTTGAACCGTCTCTAGTACCTGTCGTGCCCCTGCCGAGCGCAAAAGCTGGGCGTAGTCTGCCCGACTTTTAACATGGGGCGGAATAACGCCCACAGCTATCCAATCTTGATTTGGATAAGTTTGCTGAGCACTCCGAATCGTTTGCATATCGGCTACGGTGTCGCCTACATAAACAATGGGACAGCCCAGTGGCTGATGCGGATTCCATGAAAAGTCATCCCGTTGAGCCAGTTGCTCAATCGTCGCAAACAAACCTGCGGGGTTAGGCTTACTGGGTGCATCTTCCATGGCCACGAGTAAAGGCTGCACCAGCCCTAGTCGAGTTTCTAAAATGTAGGACGCGCTAGCCCTTGTAGCCCCGCTAAAAAAGCCCCAGGCGATACCGCCCTCGGTGAGTTCGGCCAAATATGCCTGACTCATGAGCATCGGCTCATCTTGGATATAGCCCGAAAAGTTAGTGCCGCGATATTTTGCCTGGAAGAACTCTATGATTTCCGTATAGGAAATGGCCTCCCCGGCGAATCCAGACCTAGTGGCCTCCCGTTCAATGAGCTCTCTGGAAGCCTCCCAGTCATTGTTCCAGCAGCCTTCAGCCTTGAGCGCGTCTATGTCTTCCGGCGCTGGACGATAGCGACCCTTCGTGAAATGCTCCACCGTATCGGCGATCGCCCGTCGGTAAGAGCCAGACACATCTCGTACCACACCATCAATATCAAAAATGACCAGTGCAGTCGGAACTTGAGCAGTCAAACCTTGAAGGGAAGCAGACATAGATCCAGAACCTAGTAAGAAAGTGATGTAATTGGAGCAGCTCAACGACTAAAGCAACCCTACAAAAGACAGCAACCCTACAAAAGACTGCCCCACGCAATACGGTGTCAAGAGAAATAATCCTCCAAAAAACTTTAGTCCATACCAGCAGAATGGGTTAAGATCGTGGATTGTAGAATGTATCTAAAAGTCTGAATTTTCTCTGGAGGTGTCATTGTCCCAGTTCATTTTAAAAGTTCTCTGGCTTGATGAGAACGTCGCCTTAGCCGTTGACCAAGTGGTGGGCACTGGAAGTAGCCCCTTAACATCCTACTTTTTCTGGCCTCGTAACGATGCCTGGGAAGATCTAAAAACTGAACTAGAAAAAAAAGCCTGGATTTCGGAAGCTGATCGCATTCAGGTCTTAAACCAAGCGACGGAAGTTATCAACTACTGGCAAGAAGAAGGGCGTAAGCGTCCCTTGGATGAAGCAAAGTCCCGCTTTCCTGAAGTGACCTTTACCGGAACCGCGTGAGCGCCACAGATCGCTTGACTGACGGAAGATAAACCATCGCTTTCCTTTCAATGTTCGTGATCCTATTTTTACGTCTGCGCCCTTCAGCAGTTAGCTGCCCTAAGCATGGATTCGTCTCAAGCTCCTGAACTACCGCTTGAGGCACCGCATCATTGAAGAACAGTCGTTACAATCCATAGCGTCGGGCAGTGCCCGATGCTTTTTTGTAACTATGCGGTGTCTTTAAGGCTGAGACATCGCTGAGACATCGCTGAAAAAACCACAACATCAAATGCCGCCTTGACCCACACTTACCTAGACCTACCCAGACCCAGATTAATGTTCAGCATGGTCTAAGCCGGAGACAGGCTCCCCAAGCAGGTGCGCGGCGGACACGAAGCAGGATTGTTCGCCGCAGGGGTTAACCTCAACCAAAACATGAGACAGCTTAGGAATCCCGTGCAGAAGTTCTTTGTAATAGCTGGGTGGCTTCAGGTCATGGGTGACCAGTGCGATCGTTGCGGCAGTGTGATGCTGGCTGATATTCCAGACATGCAGGTCAGTGACGCGGTTATCCGAATTTTCTTCGATCGCATTGACAATTGCCAGTTTTGTCGACTTATCGATCGCGCCATCCAGCAAAATTGAGCTTGTCTCCACTACCAGTCCATAGGCCCATTGCAGAATGACGGCAGCCCCTACAAATCCCATCAGGGCATCCAGCCAAATCCAGCCTAAAAACTTACCGCCAAAAAGCGCAATAATCGCCAACACCGAAGTTAACGCATCGGCTAAAACATGAATATAAGCAGCCCGAAGGTTGTGGTCTTGGGGAGATGAATGGTGCTCATGATGGACGTGCTCATGATGGGTGTGCTCATGATGGGTGTGCTCATGATGGGCTTCCTGATGATGGGCGTGCTCATGATGGTCCTGCAGCAGCAAAGCGCTCACCAAGTTCACAATCAGCCCAATCACCGCAATATAGATAGCCTCATTAAACTGAATATTGTGGGGCTGGAATAAACGCGCTGTTGATTCCAGCCCCATGAGTAGCGCGATCACCGCTAGGGCGATCGCGCTGGTAAACCCACCCAGGACACTGACCTTCCCCGTGCCAAAAGTATATTTAGGGTTTTTGGCGTGGGTGCGCGCAAACTGATAAGCAAACACCGTAATCCCAAAGGCCGCAACGTGAGTCGCCATATGCCAGCCATCCGCCAGCAATGCCATAGAGCCAAACAGCGTTCCAGCCACCACCTCCGCAATCATGGTGATGGCGGTTAAGAGCAGCACTATTTTGGTATTTTTCTCGCCTCGATCTTGATCTACAGAATAGTCATGGGAATGCTGCCATTCTTCGAGGGTATGCATGTGCATAGGAATTTTCCGCTAAGAGGGAATTGTGCCGTTGAAATTGTGCCGTTGAAATTGTGCCGTTGAAATTGTGCCGTTGAGGGATAACCTGTCTCTCCAAGATATCAACCTAGACGAAACTGAATATCAACCAAAATATCAACACAAGATATCAATCAAGATATCAATTCTGTCGAATGCATCTGTTCGGATGAATCTCATCCCAGAGTCTCCTCCCCCAGGCATCCTCACCTTTGCCCCACCGCACAACATTTCAGACCCATGCCCGAAACACCCTTTGACCCCTATCGCGTCCTCAATCTCTCTCCCCAAGCAACCCTTCTGGAGATCAAAAAAGCATTTCGTCGTCTTGCCCGTCAGTACCACCCAGACCTCAACCCCCAGGATGAAGCTGCCGCCGTGCAGTTTAAGCAAATCTCTGCCGCCTACGAACTGTTGAGCGATCGCCAACGCCGTGCCGATTATGACGCTGCCCAAGACACCTCCCATCCCCCACAGAAGCAATCTGCACCCCAATTTCGCGCTGCTCAGGGTGCCTATCAGCAGGGACTCGACTTCCTGGCGTTGCGAGACTATACCGAGGCGATCGCCGCCTTTGATCAGGCCATTGCGCTGAATGACGACTGGATCGAAGCCTATCTGGGTCGATGTCGAGCCAACGAAGAGCTTAAAAACGACCGCGCCATCCTTGAAGACTGCTACAAAATTCTGCAAATCGACCCACAATTTGCCCAAGCCTACTACTACCAGGGCCGCGCCCGATTACGGCTCGGCTACCAGCAAGGGGCTGTTGAGTCCTATACCCACGCGATCTCCCTCAACGATACTTACGCCCTGGCTTACTATCAACGCGGCCGGAGCTTACTCACCCTCCGAGAACGCGATCGCGCCCGTCAAGATCTACAAAGAGCCTCGCAGCTCTTCCGAGTACAGGATGACCTCGGACATTATCGGCAGGCCGAAGACCTCCTCAACAGCCTCAGCCCCTTTCGGCCCAGACCTTTTCGTTCTGGCCCCTTTCGTTCTGGGACTCAACCTTTTTTTAGCCAGCCGCTCATCCATACCCTGCTTTTGGGCCTTCGTTCTATCCCTGACCTCTTGCAAAGCCCCAGCGCTAACCTCCAGCCCATTGCAGCCCAGATCGGAACTGCTCAGGCCGCATGGATTGGCATTTTTTATGGCCTCCTCACCGCAGGCAGCACCGTCCTAGGAGCCACCTTGCTGGGACAAGCCTCCCCCTTCACAACCAGCCTTGATCCTGGGCTAGCCGTCCTACGCCTTTTTGGAACACTGCTCATCACAACCGCGATCGCCTACAAACTTACCAAAGGTCGATTCACCTGGTCAGAAAGCAGCTTTCTTGCAGGCGTTGTGGTGCTACCCATCACGGGTTGGGCGCTGCTGGGCTGGCTTTCGCTGTGGCTAGGAAACCCAGCTTGGCTTCTACTCATGGCAGCCACAGGTTCTTACAGCACTATTCTGCTGTATCTAGGTTGCACCCAACTCATCGGGATGGCTGAGTCTTTTGCCATGGGAGTCGTGCCGCTCCTGCTGGTGCTCAGTAGCGCAATGGCAACCCTTTGGCTCAGCTAGTCTTGATAGTCTAGCTTCCAGATAATCTAGCTTCCAGTCATCTCACACAGCCCCTCTCAGCACCCTTGGCTCAATGCTCCAACCCAGCGCACCGCCCATGATAGGATGACGTGACTTTTAGGCTAGAAGGCTAATCTTGATAACAGCCTCAAGGCAATTGGTTCATAAAGAGAGCTCATAAAGAGAGCTCATAAAGATAGCCCATAAAGAGATCTGACACACCAGATCATGGCCCCTTCCAAACATCTCTCTTCCCTGATGCAATGTCTCCAGATGCAATGTCTCCACGCCCCACCCCCCCTCATCCTTGGTCGATTTTGTCGGCAGCACAAACCTTTGCAGCA
The DNA here is from genome assembly GCA_022402525.1 of Thermosynechococcaceae cyanobacterium MS004. Lineage (GTDB taxonomy): Bacteria > Cyanobacteriota > Cyanobacteriia > Thermosynechococcales > Thermosynechococcaceae > JAAURS01. The sequence goes on along the minus strand of JAKRSB010000113.1, from coordinate 136,187 downwards.
CTTTATGCAAAAGCAGCCCAAGCACCAAATAACCTTCTAAACGGGCGATCGCTCCAAGAACGCGACCCAAAAACCCTGGATCAGCTCGTACCGCTGTGGGACTGGTTTTATCACTATTACTTCCGCGTCTCTAGCGACGGCTGGGAGCATATTCCCCCATCTGGGCGATCGCTCTTGGTTGGCTCTCATAACGGCGGATTGGCTGCGCCCGATATGTTTATGATGATGTGCGAATGGTATCGACGCTTTGGTACAGAGCGCCTATCCTATGGACTCATGCACCCCAAAGTTTGGCAGGTCTTTCCCGACCTCGCACGACTCGCAACCCTGGGCGGCGCACTTCAGGCTCGACCCCAACTGGCGATCGCGGCCTTACGCAAAGAAGCGTCCGTTCTGGTTTATCCCGGCGGCATTCAAGATGTCTTTCGGCCCTATAGCCAGCGCCATCGCATTCAGCTATATGGACGAACAGGATTTATTAAGCTCGCGCTACGGGAAGAAACCCCCATCATTCCGCTCGTCTCCTGCGGTGCTCATGACACCTTAGTGGTATTGGCTGACCTCTATCCACCCTTCAAACAGCTTAACGAATGGGGGATGCCCTGGATTTTAGGCATTGATCCAGAAGTTCTCCCGCTCTACCTAGGGCTACCGTGGGGCGTAGCCCTAGGGCCAGTCCCTCACTTTCCCATTCCCACCAAAATTCAATTTCGCATCTGTGCGCCCATCGTATTTGAGCGTTATGGAGCAGCTGCTGCGCAGGATGAGGAGTACGTTACAGCCTGCTACCATCGCGTCTGTCGCCATATGCAGCAAAACCTCGATCAGCTCGTGCTTGAACGCAGCGCTTCACCCAAGGTTCCCAATGCCCAAGGTTCTTAACGCCCAAGGTTCTCAAGGGCTGTTTTAAAAGTCTCCGCATCTTCTACATTCGCCCCCCAACCCCCCATTCTGGGGGACTTAAGAGTGGGAAAGTCCCCCAGAATGGGGGATTTAGGGGGCAGGTGCAAAGCGTTAGAAAGTTTTCAAACAAGCTCTCAGCGAGCAAGATTCTCAATGCACAAGATTCTCAACGCACAAGAGAACGAGTTAGCATAGGAGGGGGTATGCACTGCCTTATTGAGCAAGATATTGGCAAATCTTTACCCTTCTAAATATTTCTTGCTGCAAGGGTTACACTTCATTGCAATCAAGACAGGGATGCAAAACGAAGTGATAGTTTTTGTATGTCGAGCGTCATCATAGATACAGTGTTACGGAAGGAGAATCCCTTGCACCTCAACACATCGCAAGCAAACCACCCCGCCTTTCGCGAAGATCTCAGCGACTACGTGGCCAATTTACAGCTTCACATGACCCTCCAGGCTCGTAAACTTGTCCCCTCCCTCAGTGGCGCAGGTGATAGTCGCGAATCTCTCCTTCACCAAACGCAAGCAACCTTTGAGAAGCATGTCTCTCGTCAGACTTAGACGAGTTCCATGCGCGAAGCTCGCTCTATTTTCACGCGCCATTTGACTTGCTATCTGCACTAAATTCACGCCAATTAGGTGTTATGGGCAGTTGAGCAATGTCTCAGATATAAAAACCAATCCGTCATAAAAACCCATAAGCCATAAAAACCCATCAGTAAGTTTGGGTTAAAAGCCAAGATATGTAACTTTTGATGGAGTTACTGTCTTGGCTTAAAATTTATGTCGCTCAGTAGCGCAACCACCCGTCTTTGCTCTAGATTCGATTCCATCGATTACAGCATGGGCTAAGTCTATGTCGTGCTCGAGCATTTGACCTCGGACTCATCTCAGAGCAATCTTTGGGCAACAAGAATCTATATCAAATCTCTAGAACGAACTACACCAATTCTTTTTTGAGCTGATATTGACGCCATAGGGTCTGGTAAAGTCCATCCTGTCCGATCAGATCTTCATGGGTGCCGGACTGGACAATCTCTCCTTGATCCATGACTAGGATGGAGTCCGCGATCGCGGCTGCTGAAAGCTGGTGGGAGATAAAAAGAACGGTTTTGCGCTGGGTGCCTTCGGTGAGGTTGTTGAGAATTTCGGTGGCGGTTTGATTGTCCACGCTGGCAAGGGCATCATCCAAAATCAGGATGGGCGCATCGGCCACTAAAGCTCTGGCTAATGCGGTTCTTTGGCGCTGTCCCCCAGACAGCTTGATGCCTCGCTCCCCTGCGAGGGTTTCGTAGGTTTGGGGAAAGTTGAGGATTTCGTCATGCACCTGCGCCTGTTTTGCAGCGTATTCAACCTCCGTTTGTTCGGCAAGGGGGTCACTGTATCGAATGTTGTTTTTTAGGGTGGTGCTAAACAAAAAACTATCCTGGGGGACGTAGGCGATCGCCCCTCTGAGGTCGGCTAGGGAAAGCTGAGTAATATCTTGGCCATCTAAAAAGAGCTGACCGGGCTGAATATTCAACAGGCGCGGCAGCGCATTGGCAAGGGTCGATTTACCGGAACCCACGGGCCCCACAATTGCAATGGTCTGACCGGGTTCAGCTTCAAAGGAAATGTCTTTAAGGGCGGGTTGGGCTCTGCCGGGGTAGGCAAAGGTAAGATGACGCGCCTGGATTTTGCCCTTAACCGCAGACAGGGGTAGAGCGATCGCGTTGGGTGCGGTCTGGATGACGGGTTCAACGGTCAAGATTGATTCAATGCGATCAATACTCACCTCGCCGCGCTGGTAGGCAGTAATGGTAAAGCCCAATAGCGCCGTTGGGAAAATGAGCCGCTCCACGTACAGAATGAGCGCGACAAAGTCTCCCACACTGATGCTGCCGCTGGCGATCGCCCTGCTCCCAAACCACAGCAGCACAAGCAGGCTGAGGCTAGCGAGCCCGCCCAAAATTGGAAACAGGGTATTACGGGTTTTGGAAAGCTTAAGGTTGGCGTTGAGCAATGCCTGATTGAGATGGGTAAATTCACGCTGCTCGTTTTCTTCCTGGGCGTAGATTTTGATCAGGGCGATGCCGCTCATGTCTTCCTGGATCAGATCGCTGAGCTTAGACAGTGCATCCTGCACCGCCAATTGCTCCGACCGCAGCCGCTCACTAAAGCCCCGCACCAGCAGCATAATGAACGGATAAACGGCGATCGCCGCCAAACTCAGCCCTAGATTAATCGAAAACATCACGGGCAGGGTGAAGATATAGGCAAAAAACGTGTTCACAAAGCTCAGCACCGCAAACCCCACCAACCGCCGAATGTTGTCCACATCGCTCGTGGCGCGGCTGATCAGGTCGCCTGTGGTGTGGGTGGCAAAGTAAGAAGGCTCCAGACGCAGTAAATGCTCAAAAAGATGTTGCTTCAGGTCAAACTCAACCTGACGGCCCACGCCAAACAGCGCAATCCGCGACCCCATGCGCATTATCCACATGAGAGAGGCCAGCAGGGCAATAAAGCCCACCTGAATCAGCAGCGGCCCTAGCTCAAAACTAGCCTGGAGGTTATCAATAATGCGGCTAATCAGCAGTGGCAGGTAGGTGCCTGAGGCATTCACTAACAGAAGCGTCACGACCCCTACCATGACTTGCCTTCGGTAAGGGCGCAGATAGTTCCGAAGTTTTTGAAACCGCGAGTAGGAGGGGCGGGAAGTCTTGCCTGAAGCTTTACCTGAAGTCTTAGATTCTGAAGAAGATGGAGATGAGGATGCCATTTCTCCAATCTACACCAATCACCCCTGACACTGGGGGCAAAAATGACAGGAGCGTCCGGCGAGCCGCATTTTTGCCAAGGGGGTCTGGCAGTGACGACAAGGTTCTCCTGCACGGCCATACACCCAGGCGATCGCCCCATAGTTACCGTTAACGCCAGACACCTGCCGGAAGTCGCTAAAGGTGGTGCCTCCTTGGGTAAGGGCCTGTTGAATTACGGACTCAATGGCCCCGTGGAGACGCTCCACCTCAGGGGTAGTCAGGCTGCGGCAGGGGCGAGTGGGGAGCAGCCCGCCCAAAAAAAGCGCCTCATCGACATAGATATTGCCCAGCCCCGCAATGAGGGTTTGATCCAGCAGCAGCGTCTTAATCGGGCGATCGCGTTTTGCACAAAGGGCTTGCAGGTACGCTAGTGAAAATTCTGGAGAGAGGGGCTCTGGGCCGAGGGCACCCATGCCCCCCATCACTTGATTGGGGTCTTGGTCAGGCGGAATCCACCACATTTGCCCAAACGTCCGCTGGTCAACGAATCGTAGCTCTCGATCGAGATCAGTTGGCTCTGGCTTCTTCCGACTCTTTTGCGCTGGGTTCTTCGCAAAATGCAGCCGCACCCGCGTATGTTTATGGAGCGGCTCAGCGCTATCCATCCAAAGGAGCTGCCCACTCATCCGCAGATGAACTCCTATCCAGCCGGCTTCCCAGCCTGATTGGGGGGCAAGACTATGCTCGACAGAGGGACGCATCAGCTTTGCCAATAAGTACTTGCCGCGCCGCGACCAGCCTGAAATGAACGTCCCTTCAAGACCTTGCTGAAAGGCTAGAGGCGCAGGGGAGGCAATCATGCGATCCAGCAAAACCTCTACTTTGGTAATCAGGCGATCGCAGGTTGTTTGAGATAGGCCAATCCGCACAGTCTCAACTTCAGGGAGTTCCGGCACAGTTTTAGGGGGAGAACCTTGAGGTGAATAAAAGAATGTTGCGCTAAAAAAAGCTAAAAAACGTGAGTTCGATGATGCACTTAAAGCCCCAAACCCCTCTCCCAAAGGCGAGGGGCTTAAGAAGGTTGATTTTTCATTGCCCCTCCTTTTCCCTAGGAAGGAGGACGGGAGGATGAGGGGCGGTTGTTTTTTGTCGAACTCCCGTTAAAAAAAGCTTGAAAGAGTTTACCTTAAACTCCTCCAAGCTTTTTTGAGGTTAGACCTTAGCTAGATCGTAGCCTTCGATTTTTAAAAATCGTCCACGAAATAGCCGATAAATTTAGGAATCTATGAACCTGAGCTTCCTGAGGCCTTTCCTGAGTTCCTGACGGAGCCTCTTACTTAGCCTTGGCCTTGGGAGCCTCCACTTCTTTGACTTCATGCAGGCCAAAGTTATTGGTATTGATACCCCCTGCACTGCCGCTGAGCCCACTATAGTTGACCGTCTCAAAGCGCACAATCACGGGATACTTGATGCCGCTTTGATCCACAGAGGCCACCGTGCCCACTTCGTTGTACCAGTAAGATTCTGGACGGAGAATTTTTACTTTAGAACCGCGTTGAACCATGGGTCTTATCCCTTAATAATGTGCCAATTACGCTATAAATAGGTGCAGACTTTAGAGCATAAGCTTGCAATGGCTAAGCTTACAGCCACCAAATCTACAGATGAAGCATTTGAACTTAGCCTACTACGCTATCGCTTCAATCTATCTCCTCAATCCGTGAATTTTTATGACTAAGGTTTTACGGATGTTTTACGAATCTGTGTTTTACGGATCTGTGTTTTACGAGTCTGTGTTTTATGAATCTGGATACTCTTGTCCCGGCGAATGAATACCTTGCAAGACTTCTCTCAATAACTGAACCTGCGAATCTGCCGAAATGATGATTTAGCTAGGCGCGATAGACAGGAAGGGTAAATTGAAAGCAGCTTCCCTTGCCGGGTGTAGACTCCACCCAGATTTGTCCATAATGTCCTCGGACAATGCGCTGGCAGAGCGCTAGCCCAATGCCATATCCGGCGGTGTTTTCATCCCGCTCTAGGCGAAACGACTCTTGAAAAATGAACTTTTGCTTCGCTTCAGGAATCCCCGGCCCGTCGTCACAAATGCTGACCTGGATTTTTTGGGTGGTGCGATGGAGCGCCGCAAGCTGGATGTAGCCACCTTCAGGGGTATATTTAATAGCGTTTTCAAGAAGATTGACCAGTACCTGCCGAATATGATCGCTATCGGCGTGAATGTACGGTAAATCTGACGGCACATCCACCTTAATCTGCTGGGATTTGGCGCTGATATTGGGTTGGATATTGGTCAGTACCGATTCACATAGCTCGGCAAAATCTAACTTGCGAGGGCGTATGGAGAGGGCAACGCCCTTCCCGTGGGAGGCATCCAGCAGGTTTGTAATCATGCGCTCAATGACCTGCATCTGCGATCGCGCATGGTGTGCGAGCCGCATCATTTTTTCTGGGGGTAACCCCACCTGATCGCTAGGGTCTAGAGACCACTGCCCCTCTAGGGTTTCTAAGGCGATCGCCACGGCGGTGACGGGGTTACGCAGGTCGTGGGCCAGCATGGCAATGATGCGATCCTTAAACAAAAGCTGTTCTGCACGCTCTTCATTTTCTTGGCGCAGTTGAAAAACTTCATCTCGCAGCTTCATCACCTCAACGGAATGGGCCAGAGATGCCTTAGCAGGAGATGACTGATCTGAAGACGGCTGGGATGCTGTTGGCAGCAGTTCTAGCCAGCGCGGCCAGCACTCTGTGAGCTGCGCGACCAAGTTATTGCCTGCTAAAACCTGTCGAGGCTCAGGATGCACTTTAATAAGAGCAGGGGTGGCGATGAGCTTAAAGTATTCTGCGAGGTAAGGCTGGTCTTCAATGTCGATGACTTGGAGATCAAAGGTACATCCAGAGCGGAGCGTTTCGAGAAAATCCTGAACCTGGCGAAGCTGTTCAATAGAGCTAGAGCGCTTATCTGCAAACAGTAAAAGCTGTAGGCTATCTTCAGCCTCAGGGGCAGAGTCAAATAGGTTTTCAGACAATAGTCCCATGCAGATGCTGCACCGCTCAGCGGATCTCTAGGTGAATTGAAGCTGATTAAATCAGCTACATAAATCTTAGTAGGGGAAGACCCTAAATTAATGAATTCTTAATAAAGCTAGATTCCAGGCCGCTAATTTTAATGAAATCAAATGAAACCAAATGAATCTCAGGGCAATTGAACCTCAGGGCAATTCCGATGGATTGCGATCGCAGTCCTTGGGTTTGGCCATTGACACCAGCAGTCCCATTCTGACTTTAGCCTTGGGTTCTGTCGAGGGTGTCTATCGCGATCAGACCTGGAACCTAGACCGCGAAATTTCGGCTCAGCTCCACCCTCTCCTGCGTGAGTTTATCGCGCCGCAGCGCTGGACTGACCTCGCCTGGATTTTGGTCTTAAAAGGGCCCGGAAGCTTTACAGGAACCCGCATCGGCCTAGTGACGGCCAGAACCTTGGCCCAGCAGCTCAAAGTGCCCCTGTTTGGGGTGTCAAATTTAGCGATCGCTGCCTGGAGAGAGGCTATCAAGCTAGAGATTCGCGATCGCTGGACTGTAGCCGTCAGTCAGCCAGGTCGGCTAGGCTACACCTATGGTGCGGTCTACGAAGTCTGCCAGCAGGCCGGCACCCTTACTGCCCTAATGCCCGATCAGCTCGTCACTCTAGAAGCCTGGAATCAAACCCTCGCTGAAGTTGGGCGATCGATTGCTGGGCGATCAATCCCTGGGCGATCGATTCAGATGCACCTGAAGCTCGATACCCATACCTCCAATTCTCTAGAAAACCCCACAGCACCCGATCTTCAGCCCTCTCTCGGAACAACCCTTCTAGGGTTTGGCTGGCAGCAGTGGCAGCAAGGATTCCGGCCTGAGTGGTATGAAGCCCTTCCCTATTACGGATAATGACGGTATAGAACTAAATAAGCTTAAAAAATAAGCTCACTCTTAACGGTCAGCCTAGCAGCAGGATCTCTAAGCAATTCAACCTCTAAGTGGTTAAGCTTCTAATCAATTGAAATCTCTAGGCAATATCTCTAAACAATATCTCTAAGCAATTAAGACTCAATCGCTCAGCGCACCCGTTCTCAAAACTCATCTCAAGACTCATCAAGACCAAGCCTTCGGTATTGCTTCCTATGAACTCATCCACCGCAGAAAAGGGATTTGTATTGCCCGTTGCAATGGGAGTGGGCTTAATTGCCATCCTGCTGGGCGTCATCGTTGTGGCAAGATCCAGCCAAAACCGAATTACCGCAACCGCTCAGCGCGAAACAGCCCGTAGCCTAGCCGCTGCCGAGACGGGCATTACGCAGTTTCAGTCCCTCTTTGACCGCGCCCGCCCCCTCGCCACATTTTGCTCCACGGGCACTGTCTGTGTAACCACACCCACCTGGCAAACCGCAACCAACGCCAATCTAGCGCCGAAAGGAATCTGCAATCCTGCTGCTGCAGCCGAGGTTCAGGGCTATGCCATCAGTCAATGGAAATACGTTGACGACGATAATCCAACAAAGACCCTAGAGCAAAAAGAGAGAGATGGGCAGTTCCGGCTCCACAGCTACGCCTTCACCAATGCTCCAGCCGGGACGCAGCTTGGCACAGGCACTCTCATTGTTGAAGGGCGCGTCAATGCGGAGGGCGGCACTGAGTCTTACCGCACTTCCACCACGCGAATTAAGGTGGAATTTAATGTCAACGATGGTCGCCTCACCGCTGGACAGCTCCCCGGACTTTGGGTTCAAAACGATGGAGCATCCAGCGCCGAACCAACGGTCGTCCTCAATACCAATATCCGCAACTCAGCTTGTACGCCCAATACGACCCAAGTGAGTCAGCTCACGGCCCTTGCGCCTTCAGCCTACCGCTATGAAGCCTCCGCTGGAGAGCCTTTCCCAACCCTGCCTCAGCAGGGCAGAAGCACGGCAGATTTTGGTACCCCAACATCCAGCCTTCCGGGCAACATTATTAATGATTCCACGGGTGTATTACCCATCGCGCCAGGGGCAAACATAGCTCGCTACAGGGTTAGCTCAATTAACTTATCTGGAACTTCCACCTTGACCGTTGGCAACGTCAGTCAGCCTGCCACATACCTGGTTTATGTAGAGGGAGATATAAATATCAGTGCCGGAAGTGTCAGCGCCGTTAATGTTGCATCAGGTTCAAAACTCATTATTTATGCCCACGGCACGGTTTCACTGACTGGAAACTCTTCCGTTTTACCGATCGCTCAAGACGGCACCTCATCGCCTGAAAACGCACAGATTTATGTCTATTCAGCAACGCCTTCTGGCCCTGCGGTCAGTATTAGTAATAATACTGGCGCTCCAATAGATTTGTTTTTATTTGCGCCTCAGTCTCAGGTCACAATGGCTGGAGGAGCCAGGGTGAGAGGGATGATTTGGGCGAATTCTTGGGTTGGGACTGGTGGCGCTCAAATTATCCAGTCCAGCATTGATGCCATGATGCTCGACCAGATTGGCTTTTTGCCCAGAATTTCTCCGGTTACGTCTTGGCAGCGTCAGTCTGGGTCTTAGTTTTCTGGGGGGTTGAGCATTTCTGGGGTTTCTTTGCATAGGAGTTAGGTTCATGAACCTGATTAGCGGGTGGGGCTGGCTCTTTTTGATCATTGGCTGTCCGCTGATAGGTGGGGTGCCCATTACAGGATGGCTTACGCGCCTGGTGTCGGGACAAAAAATTGCTGAGTTGGGGACGCGCAATATTGGGGTTTCTGCGGCGTTTTACTATGGCGGGACGATTACAGGTCTACTCTGCGTGGCGGCGGAGGCCGCAAAGGGCTTGGGTGTCGTCTGGGGGGCAAGGCAGTGGCTGCCCTCTGACCCAACTTGGGAACTAGCCGCCATTGTTGCTTTAGTGGCAGGACGCTACTGGATCGGGCGCGGGGCGGGCACCACGAATGCCGTCTGGGGGGTGACGGCCTACGACTGGCGGGTGGCGCTCTGCGTGTTTTTAATTACGGGCGGGAGCCTTAGCCTGATGCGCGATCGCAAGTCAGGCCGCTGGCTGGCGCTGATTGTTTTGGTCATGACGATCGCCCTTCTGCGGCAAGATATTTCCGAAACTCTGATGGCGATCGCCCTGGCTGGGCTATTGGGGTGGGTCTACTTCCAGATGGCGGACGATCTCTCGCTCTCCGCTGCCCAGGCTGCTCCCGATAGCCAGGGCGTGTTTGAATTTTTGCAGGGAGGGTTAATGTCTCTTGATCGTCCATTAGAAGCTGAAAAAGTAGGGCAAAAGGCCGCAACGCTTGCCCAGCTTACGCGCTGGGGCTACGCCGTCCCCCAAGGCTGGGTACTGCCCCCTGGCGATGATGCTGAATCGTTGATTGTCAAACTCAACCCGACTGCCGATGCACCCTTGGTGGTGCGGTCTTCGGCCATTGGGGAAGATTCTGATTTTGCTTCCGCCGCAGGTCAGTACCAGAGTTTTTTACAGGTCACGTCACGGGCAGGGTTAAGACGGGCGATCGCCCAGTGTCAGGACTGCTATGACGACCCCTCTGCCGCCCAGTACCGTCAAGATCGGGGCGTCCCCGATGGGGGGATGGCTGTGATTGTGCAAGTCCAAATTCAAGGACAGTTTTCAGGGGTTGCCTTTAGCCGCGACCCGCTCTCTGGCGATGGGGATGCCGTGGCGATCGAAGGATTACCCGGTGCCGCGACCAACGTGGTGTCTGGCCAAGTCACGCCAGAGCGCTATAGCGTTCGTGTTCCTGGGAGCGGAGTTGCGGGTGTGGATGGGCAAGCCGCCGATCTAGCCATTACGGGGGAGGCAGGCAAGCTGCCGCCAGCACTGATCCGGCAAGTGGCCCAGACCGTGCGCGACCTTGAAGGCAAGTACCACGGCATCCCTCAAGATATGGAATGGGCTTTTGACGGGCAAACCCTGTGGATCCTCCAAACCCGACCCATCACCACCCTCTTGCCCATCTGGACGCGCCGGATTGCGGCGGAGGTTATTCCAGGAGTTATTCGCCCTCTCACCTGGTCAGTTAATAATCCCCTCACCTGTGGCGTGTGGGCTGACTTGTTTTCGCAAATTCTAGGACGGCGTGCCCAGGCCTTTAACCTAGAAAATCTGGCCACCCTGCACTACGGCCACGCCTACTTCAACGCCACCCTTTTGGGGCAGCTCTTTCGGGCAATGGGGCTACCCGCAGAAAGCTTAGAATTTTTAATTCGGGGGGCATCAATGGGCCGGCCTTCCGTGGGGGGTATGCTCAAAACCCTACCGGGACTGCTTCAGCTTCTGAGTCAAGAAGTGACCCTGCCCAGTGCCTTTCACAAACGCTATCGGTCAATCCAGCCTTTGCTAGCGGAGATCGCCGTAGCGCCACCCCATCAGCTTTCTCCCCTCGACTGCCTAGGGCGCATTGACCAGCTCCTTCAGGCGCTCAAACAGGTGACTTTTTTTAGCATTTTGGCACCCCTGAGCGCTGCACTACGCCAGAAGCTCTGGCGCGTTGAAGATAGTGAGTTAGATAATGCCGTTTTACCCGAAACTGCCGCGCTGCGATCGCTCCAGGCGATCGCCATTGAGCAGCGGAACTCTGGGCGTCCCGAACAATTCAGCGGCCTGTACCGAGTCCTCGAATCATTTTTAGACCAGTACGGATATTTGAGCGACGTGGCGACCGATATTGCCGTACCCACCTGGCGCGAAGATCCTCAGCCCGTCTTTGCCGCATTTCAGCGGTTTGTAGAAACCCCGGCGAGCGGCTCTACTCGCCTCAGCGGCGCAAAATTTACCCAAAGCTGGGCTGCTAAGGTTGTTCAGCGGCGGGTAGCGCTCAAGGGTCGAGTGGCTGAAGTTTATAGTCGTTTATTGGCAGAGCTCCGCTATACCCTGTTGGCGCTGGAGCAGCACGGCATTGCCCAAAGCCTGTTTCAGCAGCCTGGAGATATCTTCTTTCTCACCCTTCCCGAACTCCGGAAATGGGTGTCGCAAAGCGATCCGGAACGCCTTCAGAATTCAGCGCAAAATCCTGTGCAGGATCTCAATCCCAATTTCACTCCTAATCCCAATACCAATCCCATCATTGAACAACTCCGGCAGCAGATCCCACTTCGCCGCCATGAATTCGAGCTTGCCCAGCAGCTCAAGGGTGTCCCAACCGTGATCTACGGTACCCCGCCCCCGCTCTCTGTTTTGCAAGACCCCGCCCCTGCCACTCCGGGGGCCTACCACGGCATTGGCGCTAGCCCCGGTATCCGGGAAGGTACCGTGTGCGTCCTGCGATCGCTCCGTCAGCTTCCAGACACCCTCTCCCGCGACACCATTTTAGTGGTGCCCTACACCGACGCAGGCTGGTCGCCTTTGCTGGCCCAGGTTGGCGGCATTATTGCAGAAGTGGGGGGGCGGCTCTCCCACGGCGCGATCGTGGCACGGGAGTACGGCATTCCAGCGGTGATGGATATTGCTCAAGCCACCCAGCGCTTTCAAGATGGACAGCGGGTGAGGCTGGACGGCTATCGCGGCATTGTGGAGGTGCTCTGAAATCCGCTAGCAACGTGCGCCCATCATCCACCAGCAAACTGAGCTGAGGCAAACCGCCGAACGCCCGCTAAATCTGAATGAATCTGCACGGTACTATAGGTTCCGCTGCTTAGTATCAGTTCTTGAACCGCAGCTGCCTGTCCGTCCATCATTTCTAGCAGCAGCAGCCCACCAGCCCGCAGGTATTGCGGAGCTTGACTCACAATCAGCCGGATTGAGGCAAGGCCATCTTCACCGCCATCTAGGGCAAGGTGAGGCTCATGCAAAGCGACTTCAGTCTGTAGCTCAGGCACTTCCGCGCTGGGAATATAGGGGGGATTGCTAATGATTCCATCCAGCTTCCCCTTCAGGGCACCCAAGGGCGTTAGCCACTCCCCTTCATAAAAGTGAACCGCTTCATCTAGTCCCAACTGCCGAGCATTGTGCTGCGCTACCCCAAGGGCCACGGGGCTAACATCTACCCCATGAACATGCGCCTGGGGAAAACTGCGCGATAACCCAAGGGCGATCGCCCCACTCCCCGTCCCCAAATCAGCCCACTGCATCACCGAATCTCGATCCAGCATTGGGTGCTTTGCCACCCAGTCTTGTGCCAAGTCAATCAATAGCTCCGTTTCTGGTCTCGGAATTAAAACCCCTGGCTTTACCGCTAAGGAAAAATCCCGCCAGGTCGTACTGCCCAGCAGGTACTGAAGCGGCACCCGCTGTTCCAGGCGCTGTTGCCAAAGATGAGACAGCTCAGAAAGCGATCGCGTCAGCTCAATCCCAGGGCTAGATCGGAAAGACTCAAGCCGTAATGCCAAGCGATCTAACCCCGTCACAGATCGAACCAGCCAGTCTAGCTCTTGTAAATAGTCTGGCTGATAGTTTGACTGGTAGTCTGACTGCTGCTCTGGCAAAAGGCTTTCAGGCCGAAGTCTCTGAGATTGATCCGAGCCTTGGCATCGACCTTGTACACCAGGCTGAACTTGAGTTTCCGCGACCCAGTCTATCGTCCGCTGAATAGCTTGCTGCCGCCAAACCCAAAGCTCCTCACCTGAAACAACGAGCTGCTGACGTTCGCGCTGCACTTCACGCTGTACTTCACGCTGCACTTACTTAGGCTTTGCAGGAGTGGCGGGCGCTGGCTTTGCGGGCGCTGCCGTAGTGGGCTTTGCAGGAGTCGCCGTAGCGGGCTTTGCAGGAGCAGCCGTAGCGGGCTTCGCACCAGGAGCTTTTCCTGCTGCACTATTTTGTTGCTGAAGGGCAAATTGGAGCGCCGCACGGTCAGGCACCAGCGTAATCTGCTGAATGCCGGCACCATTCTCCTTCATCAGAGAATCAATAATTTTAGAGAGCGTCGTGACTTCAACCTTCGTCGTGCTGCTCAGCTTTGGATCGCGCTGCTTGAGCTGATCCAGCATGCCCTGAAGATCCTGCTTGCTGAAGTAAAACGGAATAACCTTTTCCTGGCCTTGCTCAAGGGTAAGTAGACCCTTATCCGCGCCGCCAGTTGCAAAAAACAAAGGAATATCGTTGAATTCTTTGACGTTCTGGCCATTCTGCTTCAGTACAGCCAATGCCGCGTCAATTTGCTGTTTAGGCGGCAAAAATTCAAAAACAAGAGAATCTTCTTTTGCTTTGTTTTTAACTTTAAGATCGTAGGCTTGACGCATGGAGAGCGCTAAAACCTTGGCACTTTTGCCCACATCAGGCTTTTGCGTCTTGAGCGCGGTAAGCAGCGATTGAGCATCCTGCTGGCTCAAGAAAAAGGTCGCGATCTGAACCTGTTTCGCTTTATCTTTAGGGTTAGGGACGGAAGCCAGGATGGGCACGCCCTCAGCGTTGGTTAAGGTAAAGACTGGGATGGGGTCAAGCCGCTTGAGTGCCTCGGCCTCAGGGAGCGCCAATGCAGCGGGCTGGATGAGAGTAGACCCTAAGACGGGCCCTCCCAGGAGGCTCAGGGTTAAGCCTAAACGGACAATGGATTTCATAAAATTACTCTCTTGTTATCAATAAGCGGTATGCGCCTTAATCACCGTTCAGGCTCCTTCCTTGGGTCGAGAGTGCCTAAACATCTCTGAAAGCTTATCCTATTCTGAAGAAAATCAACCAAACCTCTAGGGCATTTGCTATCAGTGGATAAGGGTCTGCCTGAAATTAGTAAAAATCCGGTTTGAAGCAGATCCAAACTCAAGGATGTTAGAAGGGATGCTAGTCAAGCTAAGGGGGCTTTTCTGCGCTGTACCGAAGCTTCCAGACGCGCCCTTATTCCAAAGGTTCCGGGTTTAGGTGCCTCTCACGAGGGCTGATTGGCCTTGCTAGGTGGCTCGCTGAGCTGCTCCCTAGCTTAAATTCACGGCTGGATTCACATCCTTGGTTGTATGCCTCAACCTTCAGCCATAGATTTAATGTTTTGGCCTTTTTTGCTGATTTCTGCTGTTTTCTGATTTTTGTTTTTTTGCTCATTTTTGCCCAGTTAAAATCCATGAAGAAATCCGGTCTAAAGACGGTGTATTTACGATTTTGCGTGACGATTCTGGGCTTAACTCTCATAAGCTGCCAAAGTCCTCCAGCAGGGCTCAAGATTGGGACGCTGCTGCCCATTTCTGGGGACTTATCCTCCTATGGCGCATCAATGCAGAATACGGCGCAGCTCTTGGTCACAACAGTCAACGCCTGTGGTGGGGTGCTGGGTAATCCGGTTACGCTCTTTAGCGAGGATGACCAGACCGAGCCAGCGGCGGGGGCGGCGGCAATGACAAAACTGGCGGAGGTGAACCGTGTGGCGGCGGTGGTGGGGGGCGCTTCTAGTGCGGTTTCTAACGCCACGGTTCTGATCGCTGTGCGAAATCAGGTGGTTCAGATTTCACCGTCTAGTACGAGCCCTAGCTTTACGGAACGCGCCCGTAAGGGTGAGTTTAAGGGGTTTTGGTTTCGCACGGCTCCACCGGATACGTTCCAGGCAAAGGCGATCGCGCAGCTCGCGTATAAGCGCGGCGTTCGGAGCTTGGCGGTTCTGGCGGTGAATAATGACTATGGGAGTGGCTTAATCAATGCCTTTATCCCGGCCTTTCAGGCTTTGGGGGGCAAGGTACTCAATGCAGAAACCCCAACGCGGTTTGACCCACGCGCTGCATCCTTTGACTCAGAAGTTCGGCAGGCGGCTTCTCCTAGGCCGGATGCTGTCCTGCTGGTGTCTTACCCGGAAACAGGCAGCATTATTCTCAGGACGGCCTTTGAGCTGGGCGTACTGGGTCAAAACACCCAGTGGATTGCCACCGATGGGCTCAAGGATCAAAGGCTAGCGGAGCTGGTAGGCAAAAGTAAGGATAGAAAATATATCGTAGCCGGACTGGAAGGCACCGCAGCTCACGCTGCCGGAAATGCCTTCAAAGACTTTCGTGATCGCTTTGTTCAAGCCTACAAAACCGAGCCCGCCATCTATGACCCCAATACTTGGGACGCTATGGCGCTGACCGTTTTGGCTGCCGAGTCCGCCAAAAGCCTTACAGGCACTGGCATCCGCGACCATCTCCGCACCGTTTCCAACCCACCCGGAGAAGCAGTCACGGATGTTTGCCAGGGGCTAGACCTTTTGCGGAAGGGAAAAAAAATCAATTATCAGGGTGCGAGCGGCACCGTTGACTTGAATCAACAAGGGGATGTAGTGGGGAGTTACGACATCTGGCAGATCCAACCCAACGGCAGCATCAAGATCTTAGAGACCCTTGAAATCAAGCACTAAGACACCCAATGCACTCAGACACTAAGGCAAAAAATTCTGACAAACTAAATTTTTCGACGATTCGATAAACTAAATCGGGATGACAGGATTCGAACCTGCGACATCCTGCTCCCAAAGCAGGCGCGCTACCAAGCTGCGCTACATCCCGTTGCAATGAATCCGCTGTCTTGAAACAACGCTTTGCTATCCTAGCATACCTCAATCCCCAGCAAGCCGCTTGATGAATCGCGAGAATTAATACAGCAAGAATTAATAACGAGAATTGGGATACCAAAACATTCCCTTAATGCCTTCAGGATCCGGTCGAAACCCTAGCCCTTGATAAAACTTGACCACATGGGGATCGGCAAAAAGGGTGATATTGCTAATATCTTCGCGGCGCAGCTCTCGGATAATGCTCTGCATCAGGGACTTGCCCAAGCCCTTACTTTGGAAGTCAGGATGCACGACTACATCCCAAACCGTTGCATTAAAGGCGTGGTCAGAGGTAGCGCGTGAAAACCCAATCAGGCGGCGATAGCTGCCCCGCAGCTCCCACATCGTCACCACAATGAAGCTATGCTCGATCGCCTTTTTTACTTTCCGAATAGGTCGCCGCGACCAGCCCACCGCATCGCAAAGCTCTTCTAGCTCGTAAAGGTCGATGTTGCGGTCTTTACTAAAATAAATTCGGGAATCAACGCCGGGTTTTGCGTGGGGGTTGGCCGTTTCCCCAATGACCTGACTCGCGCCACCCATAGAGTTTGCTGGGGCGATCGCCGTACCGCCTGAGCTGTTAAATAGATTTTTCCAAAACCCCATGCTGGTGTTGATGCCCATAAACGGAACATATTACTTAAGTTAGTATAAATCACGCTCTCAAGCTGTGCTCTTCTTGATCCCTCGGATTTAGCGGTGGATTTAAGGGGCATTCTCCCTTCCTAGCCAGAGATTCACGGAGAAGGGCGACTAGAATAGATTAAATAGACGTGAGTTCGATGATGCACTTGAAAGATGCACTTGAAGCCCCTCACCCCAAACCCCTCTCCCAAAGGCGAGGGCTTAAGAAGCTTGACTTTTAATTGCCCCTCCTTCTCCCTAGGGAGAAGGAGGATGGGAGGATGAGGGGCTGCTGCTTCTTGTCGAACTCACGTTAAATAGACCCAGCAATAGATCCAGTGTCTATAAAATCCAGGGTCTACAAACCCCAAGACGCGATTCACTCGCTCTCTACAGCATTAACCTTCAGAATGGCCCTCCAAAATGGCCCTATAAAATTGCTCTACAAATTGCTCTACAAATTGCTTTATGCCTCTAGCCCTTGATTTCTTAGACGCCTACGACGTGGTGGTGGTGGGTGCAGGTCACGCCGGATGTGAAGCTGCCCTGGCAGCGGCACGCCTCGGATGCCGTACCCTACTGCTGACCATGAACCTCGATAAAGTGGCGTGGCAGCCCTGCAACCCAGCCGTCGGAGGGCCAGCCAAGTCCCAGCTTACCCACGAAGTGGATGCTCTAGGGGGCGAAATTGGCAAAATGGCAGACCGCACCTACCTTCAAAAGCGACTGCTCAATAATTCTCGTGGGCCTGCGGTCTGGGCGCTCCGGGCGCAGACCGACAAGCGCGAATACGCGGCAGTCATGAAAACGATTGTGGAAAACCAGCCCAACTTAACCCTACGCGAAGGCATGGTGACGGACTTAGTGCTGGGCGCTAATGATGAAATTGTGGGGGTACAAACCTACTTTGGGGTGGCTTTTGAGTGTAAAGCGGTCATTCTCACGACGGGCACCTTTCTGGGCGGTCGAATTTGGGTCGGCAATAAGTCGATGGCGGCGGGTCGGGCGGGCGAATTTGCTGCAGAGGGGCTGACCGAAACCCTTAACCGCATGGGATTTGAAACCGGACGCCTCAAGACGGGCACCCCCGCACGGGTGGATAAGAGATCGGTGGACTACAGCAAAATGGAAGCCCAGCCGCCGGACGAGGATGAACGCTGGTTTAGCTTTGACCCAGAAGTGTGGGTGAAGCGGGAGCAGATGCCCTGCTACATTACCCGCACGACGGCGCAGACCCACCAGCTCATTCAGGAGAATCTGCACCTGTCTCCGGTCTATGGCGGCTGGGTGGATGCCAAGGGGCCGCGCTACTGCCCCAGCATTGAGGACAAAATTGTTCGGTTTGCAGACAAGGCCAGCCACCAAATTTTTATTGAGCCAGAGGGTCGTGATATCCCTGAGCTTTATATTCAAGGGTTTTCTACGGGGCTACCGGAATCCCTTCAGCTCCAGATGCTGCGATCGCTGCCTGGACTAGAGCACTGCGCCATGCTGCGCCCCGCCTACGCCGTCGAGTACGACTACCTCCCTGCCACCCAGTGCTACCCCACCCTAATGACGAAAAAGATTGAGGGGCTATTTTGTGCAGGCCAAATCAACGGCACCACGGGCTACGAAGAAGCCGCAGCGCAAGGGTTAGTGGCAGGCATCAACGCGGCTCGATTTGTAAATCATCAGGAGATGGTCATCTTCCCCCGCGAACAGAGCTACCTGGGCACCCTCATGGATGACCTCTGTACCAAAGATCTCCGCGAACCCTACCGAATGCTGACCAGCCGCTCTGAGTACCGACTCATTCTGCGCTCTGATAATGCCGACCAGCGCTTGACGCCCCTCGGCCGAGAGATTGGCCTCATCGACAATCGCCGCTGGAATTTATTCACCCAAAAACAGGCGCACATCACCGCCGAAAAAGAGCGGCTTCACGCCACCCGCCTTAAAGAACAGGATGCCGCAGGAATGGCGATCGCCGCTGAAACGGGTCAAGCCATCAAAGGCTCCATCACCCTTGCCGACCTACTGCGTCGTCCGGGGCTGCACTACAGTGACTTATCGCGCCACGGGCTGGGGATTGCCTCCCTAGAACCCTGTGAGCAAGAAAGCGTTGAAATTGAAATTAAGTATGCCGGATACATCAAGCGCCAAGCAAAGCAAATCGAGTACACCAGCCGCCAAGAAAGCCGGAAACTGCCCGCTGACCTAGACTACGCAACCCTTCAGACCCTTTCGATGGAAGCCCGCGAAAAGCTGAATAAAGTGAAGCCCCTTACCATTGGTCAAGCCACTCGGATTGGCGGCGTCAACCCTGCCGATATTAATGCTCTGCTGTTCTACCTAGAAACCTCAGCCCGACTCACATCGACACTCTCAAGTTAGTGCTGTTGAGTTTAGTCTTGAGGGTATAGCCTCATCGGCGCTGATTTCCTGGTTTTGGGGTCTGAGGGCAGTTCATCCGCCAGCAACGAAGGGTTAGCAGCGGTAGCACACTGCATCCGATACCAGAAACACTCCGCCAAACTTTTGCAGCAGTGGCTGAAGCTCTAGATAAAGCGTCTCTTCTTCTCCAGCAGGACAAGTCGTCAAAATATAGACGCTGCTGAGCTGCCCATCGAGATCATCCGTGGACTCGCCAAATTCGCCACGTCCAATCACATCGCGGATAATGCTGTATTTGTCCATGCCCACCTTCTCTAGTCGCCTCAAGACGGGCTTCAGTTCAATCGCCGGAATCACAAGCTCAATGCGTTTAATGGTATCCATTCGCCTTAATTCCAAACTAATTTAATAATTTGTAGATAAATAGGAATCCCCACAATGATGTTGAAAGGGAAGGTAAGCGCCAGCGCCATCGAAATATAGAGACTTGGATTTGCTTCCGGTACGCTCATGCGCATCGCCGCCGGAACTGCAATATAGGACGCACTCCCACAGAGCACCGCAAACAGCAGCGCATTCCCCACCGAAAGACCGAGCAGCCTGGAAAGGCCAATCCCAATCACCGCATTCAGCACAGGCATCGCTACGGAAAACCCAATGACAAAGGCACCCGCCTTCTTGAGATCATTGATGCGGCGAGCGGCAATTAATCCCATGTCCAGCAGGAAAAAACACAGTACGCCGTAGAATAATTCATCGGAAAAGGGCTTGATTTTAACCCAGCCGCTATTCCCCGTCACCAGACCAATCACAAGGCTGCTGACCAGCAAAAAAACCGATCCGTTTAGGCAGGCTTCGCGCAAAACTTCAGACCAGCCGCCTTTTTCTGATTCTTCCAGACTCGCTTCGCCTTGCGGAACAAACATCCGGACCAAAAAAATGCCCACGACGATCGCTGGAGATTCCATCAGCGCCAAGGCCGCGACCATATGTCCGCCAAAGCTAATCTCTAGATTGGTGAGCAGGGCGCTGGCCGTAATAAAGGTGACCGCACTAATAGACCCGTAGGTAGCGGCGATCGCGCCTGCATTATAGATATCGAGCTTCAGCTTTAGAATAAAAAACGAGTAGATCGGCACCACGCAGGCCATCAGCACTGCCGCCACGAGCGTTGCCCCCACCTCAGGCGTAAAGCCACTCTCCACAATTTCATGACCGCCCTTAAACCCAATAGCAAAGAGAAGATAAAGGGAAAATAGCTTGGGTAGAGGCTGCGGAATTTCTAAATCTGACTTCACCCAAACGGCCAATAACCCCACAAAGAAAAATAAAACTGGAGGATTCAGAATATTGGAGAGAATGAGGTTAAATTCCATAGGTAGACAAATCTAAATGCAGTTTTAGAATTAATATTCCGAACAATTTCTGAAGGCTAATGACGAAATTGGAATTCTAGCCCTCTTCTCGCACGAGACCACAAAAGATAAATTATGGGTTTCAATCTCTCTCCGAAAACTGTCCGGACTGTTGTACAGACTACTGCATCGCTAAGTCAACTTCAGCAACAATTTCGTTTTCAGTGCTTTTCTTGTCAAAGAAACGAGTCTTTAAGTTATAAATATCGCCAGCAATCATTGGCTTTCCTGTTGTCAACGTGGCGTTTAAAGCAGTGGCTTCATCTTTGCTTATTCCGTCATTTTTATCACTAAATAGATCGGGAATATTAAGCAGTTTCTCACCATTTTTGTTGGTCAATATCATCTCACAGCCTGGGAAAACTCTACCATTCTCTTCTTTAAAGTTTTTTATTCCTGAAGCCCAAATATTGACTTTAGAACCTAAAGGAATTTTATTGCTAGTCAGCTTCTTTGTTTCTTCTTCATTCAGCGTTAAATAAGCTTCTTCAACGGCAAAACCATTATAGGAAACCTTTAACCCCGTCTTAAGATCTTGTTTAAAGCCTTTGCTGAATTGACAGGAAGTTGTTAAAAATATAGAACTTAAAGCTACAATGAGTATGAGTTTATTTTTCATGATTATTTTAATTTTAAATCGTTTCAAAAAAAGTGAGTGATAGCTAGTCCATCCTGGCAAAGAAAAACTTAGTATTGAGAATTTTAGAGAAAAATATTAGAAGTTCGGCATAGTGTTCGAGGTTGCTACTCAATGATCTATAAACTTAATCTGAGCTGTATTCGTCTCGTCCAGTCAGATCCAGAGACCAAGTTTGAATTGGCGTGAGTTTAGCATCTTATGGATTTCAATCTGGGCGTTGCTCATCAAACGCAACAGACGGTGCATTGATTCTTTAACTGCATGGACTAAAGTACTGCTTGCTCAAAGAGAGAATTATTGATACAAGTTACAGATATTAGTGAAGAGGTGTATGAGTGATTGAAGTGTCAGAACAAACCCATCGAGATGCAGACAGCTATGATCTTGAGCCGATCATGTTGAGTCCGGTGATTGTGAAGGCGGCCAAGGCTGTCTATCAAGCCTATGTCAAGACCCACGGCACTCGGCAAGCTCCTATCGGCGTTGCCATTGACCGCTACACCTACCGAGGGCAGCTCATCTTTGGCGTGCAGCCAATTCTGTTGCCCCACGAGTGTTTTGTCTCCATGAAAGAAATTGAGCTACTCGACTTCGCTTCCCCCAACGAGTAGGGCTTTTCGATGGATGTGCCGCTAGACCAGCCCGAAACTTGGCTCCTTGGGAGCTTTATCTTTATTTTAGGGGCCTGCGTTGGTAGCTTCTTAAACGTGGTCATTTATCGCATTCCTGAAGGGCTTTCGCTGCTGCACCCCCCTTCACGCTGCCCCCAATGCCACACAAAGCTAAAGGCTTACGATAATGTCCCAATTTTAGGTTGGCTGTGGCTGAAGGGACGCTGTCGCTATTGCGCGCATCCCATTGCCGCACGCTACCCGCTGATTGAAGCGGCAACTGGAATTTTGTTTGTTTTGACGTTTTTGGCCTTTGGCTGGTCACTCAAAACCTTGGGCTACTGCTTATTTTTAAGCTGGCTGCTGGCCCTGACGATGATTGACCTGGATCTGATGATTTTGCCCAATTCGCTCACCCAGTCTGGGGTGATTGCAGGCTGGATTTTTCAAGGGGCGATCGCTTTTAGTCAGGTGCCCACTTGGACTTCTCCCCTGAGGGGCGTCATGGAGGCTTTTATCGCCTCGGTGCTGGGGCTCTGGATTTTTGATCTTATTCGCCTAGCAGGAGCCTGGGCCTTTAAGCAGGATGCGATGGGCGGCGGCGACCCAAAGCTGGCGGCGATGATCGGGGCGTGGCTGGGCTGGCAAATGATGCTGGTCAGCGCATTTCTAGCCTGCTTAGTGGGCAGCATCATTGGCGTGGGGGGTATGGCGCTAGGACTCATTGGGCGGCGACAGGCCATTCCTTTTGGCCCTTACTTAGCGCTGGGCGCTGCGATCGCGGCTTTTTACGGCGCACAGCTTTTAAGCCTATACCAAGGACTGCTCGGTCTTTAGGACTGGATCTAGCGGGCTGGACTAACCCTGCGGCGCTAGGCTGATCCGATAGGATGGAGACAGCGTCACGCATTCCGAGGCGGCCTCCTGATGGTTACTTCCCCCTTCAAGCTCGCAGTATTCTTACTCTGTGCGCTGCTGTTAGGCTACGGAGCAGCCTACATCCCCGTATTGCAACCTTCAGCCCTCCAGGCCATCCATCGCTGGACGCCCAAGGCAGGCACTCCCCCGATTCAGTCTCAGATACAGGGTGTTGGCTGGGTTGGCACCCGCACGCCGTACTTCTCAGAGACCGTTACTTTTTTTCAAGATATTCTCCGACTGCCGCTGACGGTCGAAACGCCCCAGTTTGCTGAATTTACCCTTGCCAATGGTGAACGGCTGGGCATTTTTGCAAAACAGTCTCCCGATGCTGCTTTTATGAAAGGGCCGATGATGGAGTTCCTGGTTGCCAATGTAGAAGAAACGCGATCGCAGCTTGAGGCATCCGGCGTTCGGTTTATTGGCAGCACCCATCACAACGAAGACTCTGGAATCGACTGGGCTGAATTCTGGGGGCCAGATGGCTATCCCTACGGTATTACCAGTCAAGCCCAACATTAGCCCTCCGTAGCGGGTTCCCAAAATTTCTCCTTCAAGCCAAACGCCTGATTCAGCAAGCTCTGCGTGAACCAGAAGCTGCACCGACAGTCAGTCCAAACGCATTAACTCCAGTCCTGATCGATCGGGACGTCATCTTGGTCATCCTAGATTTAGTCATTATTTTGCAATTATTTTGCATCTAATAGAAAAATAGTTGGCCAACTGCAAGCTTTGATTTTAATTGGCTAGCGATTAAGGTTTGAGCCCATGATGAATCCAGGGGATTGAGGAAGGCTGCGATGAAAACACAGTGGCAAATGTATCAGGAGCTAGAGCTAATTCCTAGTCCAAAGCTAAGCCTATTCTCTGGCTATTCTATCGGAAAATCTGCAAGCCAGTCCAAATTTTTTCTGCGATCGCCAATACCCAGCTCCTCAGATTTAGTCAATCTCCATCAGCAGATTGACTATATGGAGCGCTGTCTGGCGCTGGATGCAGAGCCGCCTCGTAGTCTTGTTTGGCAAATAATCTGGAAGATTTTACATCCCCTTCAAGGGAGAAAATCAAGGCGCAATCTGCCTAGAATTGAGTCATTTTCTGAAAATGGTCAACTCTATTGGTATGGCTATAGACCCACAACAGGAACCACCGTTTTTCTAGGTTCAGAAGAATCGGCAAAGCGCTGGCTAGAGTCAATCAATATAGTTTGTGAATGTTTTGAAGATTTTATCTTTTAATAACAACTCAACCTTCAATCTTTCGTTCGGTCACGAGGGTAATACTGACCCACTCCCCGCGATCACAGTAGCTGCGCAGCAGACGTTTTCGGTAGGTCGGCTCCACGAGCCATCCCGCTTCAACGATAAAGGGCGTGCGTGGCTGAATTTGGACGGGACAGAGGGAAGAGGCTCCACCGGGTAAGCACAGAAGCTGCATCGGCTGAGTGCCTTCATCGAAGTGTAGGGTGCTGCTGCCCTCAATCCGTGCAGAGGAATGCAGGGTTTGAGCGCCAAACTGAAGGGTTTGGGACAGGCGATCGCCAGCTTGCTGCACCTGTAAATGGGTTTGGGTGGGCGAGGCCATCCGGCCATCCGGATAGAGCGTTGTCGCCTCCCCTACCCAAGTCCCGAAAAGATCGCCTACAGTCAGCGGGGGGGACGCCTGGGCTGAACTTCCCGCACGGTGTTCGCGAATCAGCGTCAGGCTGGTGAGATCCGTGCCCTGACGAAAAAGCTGCACTAGGCGCAAGCGGCGATCGCCTTCAATCAGCGCAAATTCGCTACCAAACTGTCCCCAAGCAGACCACTGCAAAGACCCCTGGGAAAAACAGCCGTCCTCAAAAAAAGGAACCTTAGCCCCTGGCCCCGGATAGTGGAACTGAAGCGTCATTTCCTGGGGATCTGCGGCGATCGGAAAACGCTTCAGCACAAAATCAACGGTTTTCTCGTCCGCAGAAAGGCTGAGGGTAACCTCGCTGGGCGTATCCTGAAGCTGACTACCTTGAGGTGAAAGCTCGGTAAAGGAACCCTGCCAGATTCCTAGATTATTGAGCAGTCCTTGCCATTGCATTGGGTTTTAGGGAGTAGGGTCGGAGCACATCACCCTTCATCGTCTCATCCGAATGCCTCAGGGAGAGCGTTTCTTGAAAGCGTTTCTTGAAAGCGTTTTTTGAAGCAGTTATCGTCCACAGTCATTTCTGATGCATCAGCGATGGATATTGATGCATCAGCGATGGCCATTGATGCGTCTGAGGATACTCAAGAGCGCCTCCCCGCTGAGTGAATATTCTCCTACTGCAGCCAAGACCTCGTTGATTTCCTTCAGCCGATCGGGGGTTCTGAGCACTAAATTAGGCCGAGTCATTGCGGGAAAAAAGTTGAGCGCCCCCTGCTTCTGAGTAATTTTGCGCTCCGCTTCAGGAATCATTTCCCGGACGCTATCCAGGATAAAAACCTGAATTTGCGGGAAGGATTGGCGGCACCAGCGGCAAACATGATAAACGTTTGGATGGGCTTGGTTATCGATTAACAGCAGGCTGGGCAGCGTATTTGATACTGCTCTTGCTTCTAAGGTGTCCTTGAGTGCTTTACTTGACTCTTCCCAGACTAGGGGAATTTTGAACTGTGCAAAAATATCTTGCCAAATTTGGGCCTGGACAGGCGCGCCATGAAGCATCAAAGCCGAAGGAGAAGTTGCTTCTGCGGAGGAGAAAGAAGTTTCCTCGGAATCAAGCTCGGAATTCTCTAATTCAGAATCCTCTAATTCAGCATCCTCTAATTTTGATTGAAGACCCACCTCAGATTGCTCAAAAATCAGCGTAGTTTCCCCAATGGAAATGCGATCGCCATGCTTCAGCCACACCGGAGTGGTGAGAGGCTCATCATTGAGAAGCGTACCGTTTCGGCTGTTGAGATCCACAAAGTAGCATTGATGAGAGGGATGTACCTGTAGCTTTGCGTGGTAGCGCGAAGCAAACGGATCCTCTAGACGCACCGTATTTTTAGCACCGCGTCCAAACGTCCACACCGCCTGAGCCGTTAGCTCTAGCTTGATGGCCTGTTGCGCGGTTTGAATGGTTAAAGAGGGCATGATTGCGGATACCGCCATGGATTAGATGCTGCCTTGCTTTACTCAGACGGATTTTGAGATATACGGATTTTGAGGCCTAACACGATGGAACCTAAAACCAGCGGCAGGAAAGGGGGACTGTCTCGCTATACTCGCTATACTTTTTATAGTATGAATGATTAAAACGCTTCTAAATTACTATTGGTGGACGCCAGGTATGTCATCCTTTTCCCCCTCTAATGCACGAGCCGAAATGAGCGAACTCCGTCGGTTGCGGACGCTTTTACCACCGGAACTGCAAAGCTGGGTGACGGTTGAAGCCTCGACCTCTACAAACCCACCGCTGATTACCTGCGAAGAAATTGGCCGAGACGAAATTGAGGTGCTGGTCGACTTGGTGAAGTGGGACAATCTTGCAATGGATCAGCGCAACCTGCTGTTTTGGCATCAGGTCGCCCGCATCCAAAACGATACGATTCCCAAAGACGGCTGGGAAATGGCGGCGCTCGCCATCGGTCTGGGCGGCGCAGTGGGTGAGCTTTGGGTTCAGGATGGATTGCTGCTGCTGTTGGCGACGGGCCTGTGCGGGTTCTCTGGCTGGCGGCTCTATCAGCGCAATAATTCCCAAAATTCCCTGGAGCACGCCACCGCCGCTGATGAAAAGGCGATCGCCTTGGCCACCCGATTTGGCTACACTCTCCCCAATGCTTACAAGAGCTTGGGAAGTGCGCTTAAGGTTCTGGCGGAGCAAACCCCCAGCAAGCGCAAGCGCAAGCAAATTGAAGCCCGTCTTCAGGCCCTAAAGGCCAGTGCGGCTGAAGCAAAGGCCCGCAGCCGCTCTATGCGTCCTGAGCAGCAGCCCTACGGCCCTTCCTATCAATAAGCTATCAATAAGCTACTCCTCTCGCTTCTCCGCGCAATCAGGCTTCTAGGGCTTTAGACCGGAGACGGAGAGAATTGGTGACAACGCTAACAGAACTTAGCGCCATGAGTGCTGCAGCTGCTGCAGGGCTCAGCAATAGCCCAAACCCAGGGAGCAAGACCCCTGCCGCTGCCGGAATTCCCAAAAGGTTGTAGCCAAACGCCCAAAACAAATTTTGCTGGATGGTGCGAAAGGTGGCCTTGCTTAAGGCGATCGCCTTGACCACGTCTTTGAGCTGGGGGGCTGATCGGGTCAGGTGCCCCATCAGCACAATTTGCGCGGTTTCTATGGCCACATCGGTGCCCGAACTGAGGGCAATTCCCACATTGGCCTGAGCAAGGGCTGGCGCATCGTTAATGCCGTCTCCTACCATACCCACGCTTTTACCCTGTGCCTGTAAAGCCTGAATCACCTTAGCCTTATCGGTGGGTAAAACTTCTGCATCGATCTCTGCCGTCGTTAACCCCAAGGTTTGGCCGATAGCCTCCGCCGTTAGACGCTGGTCGCCCGTCAGCATCCGCACCTGGAGTCCTTGCTGACGCAGAGTCTGGATGGTTTCTAAGGCATCCGGTCGAAGCGTATCCTGAATTGCAATGCCGCCCACGTATTGCCCCTCTAGGCTGAGTACAACAATGCTGTGCCCCTCTGCGGCCAAGGCCTCAACCCGCTGGCGATCGCCCTCGGCCAAGATGGCTCCCTGGCTGGCAATCCAGGCTGCACTGCCCAGACAAACCCGGCGATCGCCAATGTTGCCCATGAGTCCCAATCCCCCTTGGCTAGACCAGTCTGTCACCTCAAGCTGAGCTAGGGATAATTCCTGGGCCTTGGCCTGAATGGCAACGGCAAAGGGGTGCTGGGCACTGGCTTCTAAACTGGCGGCATATTGAAGGAGCTGCTCCGGCGACTGAATCGCTGTTTCGGCCCTGTGGCTCAGCCAATAGTGGGTTACCACCGGAATGCCTGTTGTGAGGGTGCCAGTTTTATCAAACACAATTGTATCGAGATGGTGAACGGCCTCTAGCACATCGCCGCCGCGAATCAGTAAACCCTGTTCCGCCCCTAGGCTGGTGCCCACCACAATTGCCGTGGGGGTTGCCAACCCTAGGGCACAGGGGCAGGCCACGACCAGCACCGCGATCGCCAGCTTGAGGCTCAGCAACAGTCCACTAGAGGAATGAACGACCGAGGGGGCATTTGAGAGTGAATGGGCGGGGGCATGGGCGGGGGCATGGGCGGAGAAATGCACTAGGTGCAGTACCTCAGGCCAGAGATGTGTCCCCACGGTTGCCCAAAAGACAAAGGTTAAGACCGCGATCGCCATCACCCCGTAGACAAAGTAGCCCGCCACGCGATCAGCCAAGCGCTGAATGGGAGCCTTACGGGTTTGGGCTGTCTCTACAAGCTGTACAATTTGCGCCAGCGCTGTTTCTTGTCCCGTGCGCGTTGCCTCAATGACCAGCACCTGAGACTGATTGAGCGTGCCGGCCATTACGGGAGCATTCACCGATTTCTCAACAGGTCGCGATTCCCCTGTGAGCATGGATTCATCTACCCAAGACTGCCCCATCTTGACTAGACCATCCACCGGAAACTTATCTCCTGGCAAGACCTGAAGCAATGCCCCCACCTGAACCTGATCAATAGGAACCTGATCAATGGGAACAAGTTCAGGATTGAGGGGAGACTGGGGTTGCTCTGAAGCTTGTTCTGGAGCTTGCGCTGAAACCTGCTCTGAAACTTGCTCTGGAGCTTGCGCTGAAACTTGAAACGAAGCGGCCAACTGACGGGCGATCGCTGGCTGAAGAGACATGAGCGCTCGGAGTGCGGCAGTCGCGCGGCCACGAGCTTGTTCCTCTAGGGTGCGCCCCAAAAGCACGAGCCCCACAATCATCACGGGCGCATCAAAAAAACACTCCCAGCCCAGCTTCGGAACCCAAAGGGCTGCACAACTTGCCCCATAGGCCGTCAACGCCCCCAGGCTGACGAGGGTGTTCATATTGGGCATATTTCGTCGCCAGCTTTGCCACCCGTCTTGAATCATTCGGCGACCGGGCAAGAGTAGCGCTAGGGTCGCCAGCCCCCAGTGAAACCACAGGGTTCCGAGGAGCGGGATAGGCCAAGGGAAGAATGAATGGAGATGCCCCACTGCCGAAAGCGTAACTAGGGCGATCGCAAGTCCAATCTTTTGAAATTCAATCTGCTGAAATTCAGGCGAATGAAAGCCCCCAATCTTTGCTGAAGTAGATGCTAAAGATTGTGATGTTACAGATGATTCTAAAGATGCTGTGGCCGCAGGCGTTTCTACCTGGGTCGGAAACCCGATGTCAGTTAAGGCGATCGCCAAGGCATCCGGCCTCACCTGATCGGCTTGATAGAAGATCAGTGCCTTCTCGGTCACTAAATTAACCGAGGCCGAAACAACCCCTGGCTTTTGACTTAAGGCGCGCTCTACCGCCTGGGCACAGCCTGCACATTTCATGCCCTGCACCTGCAAAACCGCCTCTTGAGCTTCAGCTAAAATTGCTTGCGGCACCCAGCATGCTCCCTCAAAATTTTTAACCACTCACCCGATGAAATACCCGATGGGATTATTTCTATCTCCTCTTTGTTTTAATCTATGACCGCCGATATGTGTCGTATTGGCGTTAAATTACCCAGAGAGGGTGTCAGCTTTTCCTCCAACTGAAGGTTCAACTCAACACGCTATGAAGGTTCTTATTTTGGGCTGTGGCTATACCGGTCAACGTTTAGCGCAGTGGTTAGTCCATCAATCCATAGCAGTTTCCGTCACCAACCGGAGCGGAAAGGCGATCGCCAGCCTTGCCGCGCCCGTCTTTGCCTTTGAGTACAGCCCAGGGGAGGCGAAACTGCTGCCTGATGAAGCATTTAGCAACGTTACCCATGTGCTGAGCACCATTGCCCCCGACGCCCAGGGCATTGACCCTGTTGCCGCCAGCCTCATGCCCACCCTCCAGCGCTTAAACCTAGCCTGGTTTGGCTATTTATCGACCACAGGCGTCTATGGGGACACCCAAGGCGCTTGGGTGACAGAAGATAGCCCGTTACTGTCCCAAAACCTGCGGTCTCAGCACCGCATCAACATTGAAGCAACCTTTTTAAAGTCCGGACTGCCCGCCCACATTTTCCGACTTCCCGGCATCTATGGCCCTGGACGCAGCATTTTTGAGCGACTGCGTTCTGGCACCGCAAACCATATTCATAAACCAGGCCACGTCTTTAGCCGCATCCATGTGGATGATATTGTGCAGGCGCTCTGGTGCTCAATGCGATCACCCAGCCCCGGTACCCTCTACAACATTGCCGACGACGAACCCTCAGAACCTAGCACCCTCATTCTTGAAGGCTCCAAACTGCTGGGGATTGCCCCACCTCCAGCACAGCCCCTTGATGCAGCCACCCTCAGTCGAATGGCCGCGTCTTTTTGGCAAGAATGTCGCCGCGTCAGCAATCAAAAAATGAAGGAACAGCTCGGCGTTCAGCTCCTATACCCCACCTACCGCGAAGGACTCAAATCCTGCCTCAGCGAAGAGCAACAGTGCCCCTGAATTCTGGATTATCTGCTGCATCACCAGACATCACCAGATAGGTAGAACCTATTCTTTGGAGATGTATTCCGTCAGTCGACACAACGCAGAGGGGTCTACAGGCTTGATTAAGCAGTCCGTTGCACCAGCCTGCCGCGATCGAAAGCGATGTACCAGCCCTTGACGTTCTGTTAACGCCACCATCGGCAGATTCTGGAACTGTTCTGTGCGCCGAAGCGCTTTCATCAGGCTGTAGCCCTCAAAATGGTCTACATCCACCAGCAGCAGCTTGGGCTGATACTGCGCCAGAGACGACCAGATATACCGAGACTCCCGTAGGCTCAGCACATGGTATCCGATCGCCTCCAACACCGTTTTAACAGCGGACTGAGCCTCTAGACTGGCATCAATACAGGCGATCGTCGGTCTCAAGACTGGCGGTGGTAGGTAGGGACGCATTTCAATGACGCCCCGACGCAACAGGTTTTGAATAAAAGGCAAAATATCGACTACAGAGACATTTATCTGCTGCGCTATTTGATATAGGCAGAAGCCACGCTCTAGACAGGGTGCCAGTTGTTCTAATATAGGCGATCGCCGAGGAGCGTGAAGGAGCCGGTACCACTGCACCCGATCCATAATCAAGGGCCGCTGGAGCGGCGATAAAATTTCTTCAGATGCCTGTCTCCAGGACAGGAGTTCAGCCCTTGCTGGTGCCAGAAGTTGAGGAAGCGGCACCGAAATCAATAAAGGATCTAGCCCCAACGGGTTTTCAATCGACACCATCGCCTCAGGCATCTTGAGCACCTGGACAACCGCATCTTGAGTCATCAGCGTCAAAATAGCGCGCAGTTGGCGTAACGTTAGAAGCCCAGACCGCCACTGCGAACAAAGAAATTGATAGTCAGATTGATGAGAAGCAGCCGCCTGCTGACTGCATCGGCGAAGGTAGCTGAGCCGCTCAAATTGTCCGACAGAGCAGGTTGCAAAATGAACCTGACCATTACCCACAAACACCTGCCAGTTTACCCCCGCTTCTTGCGGATGGCGCACCGTGAGCTTACCGGTCTGCCGTCCAGACATCATGGTGTATAAAACCTGCGCTGGAGACGCGAACTTTCCAGTAGAGGACTGAAACACGGCCAAAGGAGATTCAGGAACAGCCTGCACCTGAGCTGCTCCATCAGAACAACTGAACCTGGGCAACCTAACATTGCCCGCCCCACGCAAACCTGTACTGAGCATATTCTTTCCCCCCGACTCACTCAAATTCGAGTGTTTTACCGTTCAGAATACAGACAGTGCAAACCTTAACCCATAGCTAGTCCTAAACCTAATCCAGACGCCACAGGACACCCTTCAGATCAAGATAGGCTGTCGCACCTTTCTGAAAAGAATGTTAATCAATCTTAAGAAAAGATAAACTTTCTGTATGTATTCTTGAACACGATTTGGAAAGCTTCAGAAGCGATCAATGAATGCCGTGCAGGCAGTTTTACCCACTGCTAGGCAGCATCATCTGTCTGTCAGCACCATCAGTCAGTCAGCATCATCTGACGTGAACTCAATGCAGTCAGAAGTCACTCAAACGCTAAATAGTATAAAGAAGACCTGGTAAAAGCTCAGGGCTGGGTCAGTGTCTCTGGTTGGATAATTCCATGGTGAATAAGCGCATTCACGACTGTATCAACACAAGACTCCAGCGAACTGGAGCCAGTTTCAACCATGAGTTCGGGTTTGGCTGGCTCTTCGTAGGGAGATGAAATACCGGTAAACTCAAGAATCTGACCGGCGCGGGCTTTCTGGTACAGTCCCTTCACGTCCCGGCTCTCACACACGGCCAAATCAGCCTTACAGTAAATTTCAAAAAAGTCCCCATCGGCTACCAGTTGACGCACGCGATCGCGATCGGCCCGAAACGGCGAAATAAAGGCCGTCAGCGCAATAACCCCAGCCTCTGTAAAGAGCTTGGCCACCTCCCCCACGCGACGAATGTTTTCAGTGCGATCTGCCGCCGAAAATCCCAGGTCGCCACATAGCCCGTGCCGCACATTGTCTCCATCAATCACAAACGTGCGACAGCCCAGCTCGTGAAGGCGTACCTCAACCGCCGCTGCCAGGGTAGACTTACCTGCCCCCGATAGCCCTGTAAACCACAAAATTGCGCTTTGATGCTTGTTTTGGCGCTCGCGCTCTGCCCGCGCAACCTGAGTCTGTTGCCAGACCACATTTGTAGACTTCATAGATTTAGGAGAAAGATTTAGGAGTAAGTGCCTTTTGAGCAGGTTATTCTTGCTTGAACTGAGCAGGTGATTTTATGCATGAACTTTTCTTGCTCTGTCAAACTCTATCTCAAACCGAGACGCTCATCCTAATATGTGTCGCAAAGAGCAGTAGCCATGGCGCTAAAACTTCGGATTAGAGTTCTTTTGAGGTTCCCCACGGCTTTCTTTTTCTGAAAACTCTGGCTGCGGTGCGTCTTCCTGCAAACTGAAGGTTCCAGACTTCCCGTTGAGTGGAGCGGGTTCAGCGGCTTCCGCAGAATAGTAGTCTTTTGCGTAATAGTAGTAGTAGCTGTCTGGCTCATTCTCAGGAATCACGCCGTTTAAGACGAGGCCCAGGACGTTGACGCGTCTCTGACTGTCTGCGGAACCAGAGGCTTTTTCTAGTGCAGCCTTAGACGCCTCTGCTGACGCGGCATTCACCACGCCTGGACGCGCCACCATCAGTAGTCCGTCGGTAAATTGACCGACCAGTAAGGCATCTGACGCAACGGCTAAGGGTGGGCAGTCAATAATCACGTAGTCATAAATCTGTCGCCATTCTTTAATGAGACTCACCATTCTGTGAGAGTCGAGCAGCCGCACCGGATTGGGAGGAATGACCCCTGCTGTCATCACGTCTAAGTGCTCATTTTCCGAGCGAACGACCATCGTCCAGTTTCCGGGCTCCACCAGTACATTACTCAGCCCCACAGCGTTGGGAAGCTCCCAGATTTGGTGTTGGGAGGGACGCCGTAAATCCGCATCCACAATTAAAACTCGGTGCCCCATCTCGGCAAGCACGAGCGCAAGGTTTGCGCTCGTTGTTGATTTACCCTCCTGCGGTACGGAGCTGGTCACTGCGATCGTACGAGCAGGGGCATCAGAACTTAAAAACTTGAGGTTGGCCTGAAGCATGCGAAAGGCTTCACTGACAGCAGATCTGGGGTCATCTCGGACGGGCAGTTCTGGAGTTGAGCGGTCTAGGCTTCTGCTCGTGACCTTTTCAGCCCCTTCAAGAGTTGGAATTGTCCCTAAAACCGTCAAATCAAACAAATTCTGAGCTTCTTTGACGGTTTTGACGGAGTTGTCCAGTGCCTCTAGAAGCAGTGCCGTTCCTACGCCCAGGAGCAGCCCCATCACGGTGCCAATGGCAAGGTTGAGCAAAATTTTGGGAGAAATGGGCTTGTCCGGCAAAATCGCTGGGGCAATAACTTCGACATTCCCGACGTTTTGATTCTCGGCAATTCGCACTTCCTGAAGCTTGGTCAATAAGGCTTCGTAGGTGGTTTGAGCCACCTTCAACTGTCGCTCTAGCTCTCTTTGAAGCTGCTCTAGGCGAGGCAGCACCGTCACGCGATCGCGATAGGCCAATTGCGCCTGACGGAGAAGGCTCACTTGGTTTTCTAGTCCTAGACGCTGTACCTCAGTTTGGACAAGCGTTTCCGTAATTTTTTGCTGGGTTTGACTCGCCTGGATGCTGTTGAGTGACGATGGACTTGAGGAAGATCCCATCACTTGACCAACCTTATCCTTCAAAAAGCTGTTCAGAGCAGTCTGCTTCTTTTTGAGATCTTGAATTTGGGGATGACCAGGCTGGAGCTGTGTTTGCAGCGTGGCGAGGTTTCGGTCTACCTCTTGTAAATCAGTCAATGCTTTTTGGACGGCAGGGGACTGGCTGAGGGCATTGATAGCTAACCCTTGATTCGCGTTAAAGCCAAGCTGATTGCGAAGTGCCTGAGCGCGGGTGCTGGCATCGGCCAACTGACCTTGATAGTTGGTCAGCGCCTCCTGAATTCGGCCAATGCTTTCTACAGAAACTTTTGCCTCATCCGGAAGGGAGACGACCTTACTCCGCTCCTTGAAGTCACGAATTGCCGCCTCATAGCGTTTCACATCCCGTTCGGCTTGGGGGAGTTGCGACTCAATAAATCTGCGTGCGGACGCAGCTTGCGTCCGCGTGCTGTCTACATTTTGCTGGCGGTAAAACTCAATCAGCTGGTTGACCACCGCCATGGTGAGCGGCTTATCGGTATCTTTATAGGCAATAACAATAACATCCGTATCCCTGCTGTTGGAAATGGACAGCGACTTGAGAAAGTCTTCTATTTTTAAAGGCTCTTCATTTTTGTCTTTGAGCTGTAGGGATTGAATGGTCCTTCGCAGAATAGGTTCGGACCTAATGATTTCGATTTCGGTGCTGATCGGATTGGTTTTTTGGGTCAGGGCTTCAAGGGCACCTAGACCCCCCTCCCCAAGGGAAGACGCAAGGCCGCTTTCTTTGCGGAGCAGCAATTTCCCTTCGGCTTGGTAGACTGGCTTCTGCAAAAAGGTGAGCGCTGCAGTCAGTGCGGTCACGCTGCCCATCACAGCCACTGCTGGCAACCAGCGCCGCCGCAGAATTTGCCAGTATTGCTTGAGGTCAATGTACTCTTCCGTATGTTCCATAAGGCTCTTCAGCTAATTTCAGCTAATGATGAATGGCGGGTTGACATCGAACCCCGAATCCCTCAGGCATGATCTAAAGGACATGAGGTCATGCAGCAGACTATTCGATGGGGATTGCCTAATGTTATACATAAATGGCAAGGACGTGACGCCTGTCGTACTGAGAACAGTCACATTGGCAACAATACTCTAGCGGCTTCGTCTCAATTTAACAAACCCAGAACAAACACCAGAGCAAACCCAAAATAACCTTCAAAATTTATTTCTCCTGAAATTAAATTTTTCAATCTAACTTCTCATCTCTTTATTGCCCTTTGGATTTTTAAATAAAGTATTCCATGCCTGAACGATTTTCCTGGATTTTGCCGCAAAAGCTTGCGGTGGGCTCATTCCCTAACTC
Organism: Thermosynechococcaceae cyanobacterium MS004; assembly: GCA_022402525.1. GTDB lineage: Bacteria > Cyanobacteriota > Cyanobacteriia > Thermosynechococcales > Thermosynechococcaceae > JAAURS01. Next base: position 100,831 of record JAKRSB010000113.1, on the reverse strand, counting down.
AACGACTTCCGTGATGAAGCTGCGTCGTGAAGGCGTTACGGCGGTTCTTAGCTTGACCGAAAGCCATGAGCGATCGCTTCCTGCTGAGTTGGGTCATAGTTTTTTGTGGGAACAGATTCCCATTCCTGACGGCTTTACTGGAGGCATCCCCTCGGAGGAGCAGTTTGGCCAGGCAATGCAGATCCTAGATCGCTGGTATCGGAAAGGCCATGTGGTCTACGTCCACTGTTTGGCGGGAGTGGGGCGCTCTGCTTCGGTCTGTTCGCTCTATTTAGCCCATCGCCAAGGGCTATCTCTCAAGGACGCGATCGCCTTTGTGAAGCAGAACCACTCCTATGCAGCCCCTGACCCAAATCAGATTGAGGTCATGCAGAGATTTTTGACTTCGTCGCTCACGGAATGACGAATTTCTGCAATGCGGTTGTGGGCGTCCATGAGAATGACGGTGGGCTTGTACTGGTCTAGCTCTTGGGTGGAAAACTGGGCGTAGGTCATAATGATCACGCGATCGCCCTTTGCACCCAGGCGAGCCGCAGCCCCATTCAGCTCAATCATGCCAGAGTGAGGTGGAGCCGGAATGGCATAGGTAATGAGCCGTTCGCCGTTGTTGAGATTGACGACCTGTACCTGCTCGTAGATCAAAATTCCAGCCATCGCTAGCAGATGTTGGTCAATACTAATGCTGCCCACATAGTCTAGGTTGGCCCCAGTGAGGGTGCAGTTGTGAAGCTTTGCGGAAAGGAGGGTGCGCTGCATGAGATTTATCATAGCGGATTGCCTAGGGCGGATTCCTGCTAATGACCAGCGTAGCCTAGAGATCTAGCAGAGATTTAGGGCTTTAGAGGGCTGAATTCCGGTATTTTAGGATTTTGAACTGTGCTTTTGAGCAAGGGTGCTGGGGTAAACTTTAATGCATTGGCCTGTCAGTCCTAGTCGTTAGTCCTAGATGTCAATCCTAAGATGTCAGCCCTAGATGTCAACGCTAGACAAGAGGGAGGAAGAGGTTCATAAGAAATGGGTGAGACGTTAGATCGGCTAAACTGGACAACCCAAACCCGTCTGCGAGAAATTGGGGAAGGCTTGATGTGGCAGGTGATTCAATGGTTTGAACGATCACCGGATGCTGCGACGGACTCTAGTACAGACTGGGCATGGCTGGTGCCTCTGCTGGTTTGGACGCTGCGGATTTTGGGGTTGGGTTGCCTGGGGGTTGGCTTCTATTTTTTGGGACGCTTTCTTTGGCGATCGCTGTTGCGTTTGCCAAGGTCTGCAAACGGGCGCGTGAATCGGCCAGAACCCGTGCGATCGCACCTAGACTGGTTGAGTATTGCACAGGCTGCTCAGGCTGAGCAGGACTATGGTAAGGCGTTTCAGGCACTCTACCGGGCGCTGTTGCTGCTGCTGCATGAGGCGGGGCTATTGCTCCATGATGCGGCTCGGACTGATCGGGAGGCAATGCGTCGGCTGGATCAGCTTTGGAGCCTTGCCGATCAGCCCATTGCAGTGCGAGATGATTGGGTGGTGCTGTTTGAAACCCATGAAGCGGTTTGTTTTGGAGGTGATCAGGTGTCCCGCGATCGCTTTTTGCGCTGCCGAGCGGCCTACGATCAGCTGGTACCCTACCTGAACCCACGACCAACCCCTTAGGTTTGACGGAGTCAGTTTAAAAAGCCAGCTCCAATTTCAAGAATCTTCTCCAAACCCGCTATGACTAATTCCTTACCCCTTCAGCGCTCGACCCTTCGATCGCCCTTTCGTCCTTCTCCCTGGGTCTGGGTTGGGGTTGGGTTATTGATCTTGACGATCATTATTCTGGTGGCTGCGCCCCAATCCTATCCAGGGGGGTCAACCTACAGTAAAAGTTTAGGAGACTATAGCCAGTGGTACGCCTTTATGGAGCGTCAGGGGCACCCCATTCAGCGCTGGCGACAGCCCTATACGGCGCTTAAAGACACAGGCCAAACCTTAATTCAGATTGCCGATGTTGAACGTGAAGACGAAGCATTACTGCGCTCACAGGAGGTGCTGGACTGGGTGGAGCGCGGGAACACGCTCATCCAGGTGAGCTGGGCTGGACAAGTTACAGGTGCACCGTTTCGCTCAGACCTAAGCAGCCCCTCAGGGCCGGTCAGAATTGAAACCACTCGGCGCTACAACACGGGCCTATCCAGCGACATCGTAGAAGTGGAGGAACTCCAGGATACCTTTGGCAGCGTGGTTTGGTCTTATGGACAGGGCAAGGGCCGAATGATTCGGGCAACGTACCCCTGGCTGGCGGCTAATGTCTACGCAAATCAAGCGGGCAACTTTCGGGCGTTAGAGGCGCTAGCAACCCAAAGAGACGGCCCAATTTGGGTGGATGAGTGGCTACATGGCCATCGAGATCCGTCCACGTTGGCGGACGCTGGGGCCCCCAAAGAACAGTCGCCTTTTGCCTATCTGGGCCGTCAGCCCATTGCAGTGGTGGCGGGGCAGGCTGTGGTGCTACTGCTGCTGTTACTGTGGGGTAAAAATCAGCGGTTTGGTGCCCTCACGCGCCTCTCGGCTCCTTCCCGCAACAGCAGTGAGCAGTATATTCAGTCCTTGGCCGATACCCTAGAGGCCAATGGCCATAAGGAATATGTGCTCACGCTGCTGGGACAATCCTTTCGGCAGCGTTTGCAAACGCGGTTGGGAATGGGCGGGATCGGTGCGGAGACGGCATTAAGCGATGGGGCGATCGCCCAGCAGTGGTCTGGAATGACTGGACGCCCCTCTCAAGAACTACTAGAGTTGTTAGAGCAAACGCAGCAGGAAAAACGCCTGAGCGATCGCGCGGTGCTGCTGTGGGTTCAACGTTCTGAAGCGATCTTGAATCAGGAGCTACCCTGAATCAGGAGCGATCTTGAAAGGATTATTGACAGAATTATTTTGACACGAGGACTCCTGTGAAAAGTGCCTTTCAACACCTGCGAACTGAGCTGAGTACCGTTATTCTGGGTCAGCAGGCCGTTGTCGACAGCCTCTTGGTGGCGCTCTTGGCCGAAGGGCATGTGATTTTAGAAGGGGTGCCAGGTACGGCCAAGACCCTGCTGGTGAAGCTTTTATCTTCCCTGATTCAGGCCGAGTTTCGGCGGGTGCAGTTGACGCCAGACGTTCTGCCAGCGGATGTGCTGGGCACCAGTATTTTTGACTTTAATACCCATCAGTTTACGCTGCGAAAAGGCCCTATCTTTACTCAAATTCTGCTGGCCGACGAGATTAATCGCACCCCCCCCAAGACTCAAGCCGCGCTCCTGGAGGCTATGGAAGAACGTCAGGTGACCCTAGACGGCAACACCCTGCCCCTCTCGCCCCTATTTTGGACGATCGCCACCCAAAACCCCCTGGAATTTGAGGGCACCTATCCCCTACCCGAAGCGCAGCTTGACCGTTTTTTGTTCAAGATTGTGGTGGACTACCCAGAGGCCAGTGCTGAAAAGCAGATGCTGATGAATGTGCTGAAGGGCTTTGAGGCCCATAACTTAAGCCAGTGGGAGCGTCAGCCCATTTTGACGGGCGAACAGATCCTGGCGGCACGGCAAGAGGCCAGAAGCATTCACGTCGAAGAAACCCTGGTGGACTACCTCATGGCGCTGGTAACCAGTAGCCGCACCCAGCCAGAGTTAATTTTAGGCGCTTCCCCCCGATCGGCGGTGGGATGGCTGCGGGCGGCCCAAGCCCAAGCCTGGATGGATGACCGTACCTTTGTCACACCAGATGATATTAAGGCGATCGCTATTCCCTTACTTCGCCACCGATTCATTGTGAAGCCAGAGGCCCAGCTTGACGGGGTTTCTGTGGATCAGGTGGTGCGCAACCTGCTGGCGCGGGTGCCGGTGCCGCGATGAGTGATTTGGTGCCTCTTTCTGTACAGTCTGAACAGCTTCGTCACGGCCGATTTGTTCCCACACTGCGGCTCTATGGGCTCTTGGGTGTGGGACTTCTACTGCCGCTGATCTTGAGCTGGGCTTTCGGCTGGTCGCTGGGTCTACTCTGGGCCGCGATTGGCCTATACAACCTTGGCATTAGCGCGATCGCGTTGTGGGACTATCGCCGTGCAGCACAGTGGCAGGTCTCGCTAGAGCGCACCTGTGAGTCTAAGCTCTCCATTGGACGCGAGAATACAATTCACCTCAAGCTCAAGGTCTTGGGCCATCCCAGTCGCCCAAATCAACAGGCGATCGTCGCCCCCTTAGAGATCAGAGACGGCTATCCCGTAGGGTTTCGGGCTGACCAAGAGGTTTTAAAGGTCGAGTTAAGTCCAGAGATAGAGGCCGACTTTAGCTATCAGGTCTTTCCGCCCAGGCGGGGGGAAATGAGCTGGCGTACCGTGGCGCTGCGGATCCGCAGCCCCTGGGGTTTTTGCTGGCGGCTGGCGGAGATGCCTTTGTCTACCACCGTCCATGTCTACCCAGATTTAATTGGGCTGCGACTCCTGTCCATTCGCCTCAGCCTCGAAGCCACGGGAAACCTTCAGCGTCGCTTCAAGGTGGGCGGCACAGAATTTAGCGAACTGCGCGAATACAGTGTGGGGGACGATATTCGCATGATGGACTGGAAGGCTTCAGCCAGAAGTCAGCGGCCCATTGTGCGCCTCCTAGAGCCAGAGCGCGAACAGCCTCTGATTATTTTGCTGGATCGGGGCAGACTGATGACCGCACAGGTCGAGGGGCTACGCCGCTTCGACTGGGCGCTGAATGCAGCCCTTGCGCTGGCGCTGGCGGGTCTGCGACGGGGCGATCGCGTCGGGATTGCGGTCTTCGATAAAGCTATCCACACCTGGATTGCGCCGCAGTCTGGGCTGGCGCATCTATCCCATATTTTGGAGCGGCTGCATACCCAAGAACCAGAGGGCGTTGAGTCTGACTACGTGGGCGTAGCCAGTCAAGTGCTCAACCAATACACCCGTCGGGCATTGGTGGTGATGCTCACAGATATTGTGGATGAGATTGCCTCCCAGGAGTTGCTGGGCGCTATGGGCCGACTCAGCCCCAGATTTTTGCCCCTTTGTGTTGCGCTTCGTGACCCTGAAATTGATGCTCAGGCACACCCCCATCTACAGTCCAGTCCACAGTCCAATCTACAATCCAGTCCACAGTCCAATCTTCAACCTAATATCCAGCGGCTCTATAGTCAGGCCGTAGCGCTAGATTTACTGCACCAGCGACGGTTGGCCTTTGCGAAGCTCCAGCAGCGGGGTTCCTTGGTGATGGATGCCCCTGCCTCCCAAATTAGTGTGCAGCTCGTTGAGCAATATTTACGCTTAAAGACACGAGGCCGTCTGTAGGAGCAGCGCACAAAAGGAACAGACTAAGCAGACTAAAACGCAAATTGACCAAAGCGCAGATTGACCAAAACGAAAATTAAAATAAGGAGCCAAGGCGTAGCCATGCAAAGAAGACTGCTATTTGCCGCAATTTGGGTTGGATTGGTGGTCTATGCCTTCGCCTTTGCGCCCCCTGACCAGCCTGATACGGTTGAGCTAATCACCCAGCTCTCTACAGGACAGTGGGACGGCATCAATCCTTGGACTATTGCGCTGTTTAACGCGATGGGTATCTGGCCCCTTGTCTATAGCGGAATTTTGTTTGCTGATGGGGATGGTCAGCGGGTACGGGCTTGGCCCTTTGCGATCGCTTCCATGGCGGTGGGAGCCTTTGCCCTACTGCCCTACCTCGTGCTCCGGACCCCGCACCAAACCTGGTCTGGAGTAAAGGGCTGGGGACTAAAAATTTGGGACTTGCGCTGGCTGGGTCTGATTGGCCTAGGAGGTGCGATCGCCTGTTTAGGGTTTGGCATCACCCAAGGCGATGGGGCAAACTTTGTGCAGCAGTGGCAGACCAGCCGATTTATCCATGTCATGAGTCTCGACTTTTGCCTATTGAGTCTGCTGTTTCCCACCCTTGTCCCGGACGATATGGCGCGACGCGGCATAGACAGTCCAGTGCTGCTCTGGTTGACGGTCTTGCCGCTCCTGGGCCCGTGCCTGTACCTCATCGTGCGATCGCCACTGGTGCCAACATCCCCCGCACCGCTGGTCACTCAAGGAAATAGCCTCTAGACCAGGAAATAGCCTTTAGATCAGAAAATAGCCTCTAGACCGCCATATCAAACAGCAGCAGTTCCCCATCCTGCTCCGTTCCTTGGAGAGTAATGAGGGACTCTTGTGCGATCGCTGCCCCATCCCCAGCGGTGAGCGTTTGGTCATTCACCTGCACAGCCCCCCGCACCACCTGAACCCAGGCGACTCTTCCAGGGTTCAGGGTATGGCGAATGTCTTCATCTTTTTGCAGAACCGCAGCATAGAGATCCACGTCCTGATGGATCGTGATGGAGCCGTCTCGCCCCTGTTGAGACCCGACGAGCTTCAGGCTGCCAGGCTGTTCAGCGATTTCAAAACTTTTCTGCTCGTAGCTGGGCTCTATGCCGTCTTGCCCAGGCAGAATCCAGATTTGCAAAAGATGCACCACATCAGAATCTGAGGCATTATACTCACTGTGGCGAATGCCCGTTCCCGCAGACATCCGCTGCACGTCACCGGGTCGAATCACTGAGCCAGTCCCCAGGCTGTCTTTATGCTCTAGCGCCCCTTCCAAAACATAGGTAACAATCTCCATGTTTTGATGTCCGTGGGTTGCAAACCCTTTTCCGGGGGCTACTTTATCTTCATTGATGACGCGCAGCGTCCCAAACCCCATGTGCTTGGGGTCTTGGTACTCCCCAAAGGAAAACGTATGCCGACTATCTAGCCACCCAAAGTTTGCAGCTCCTCGCTCTTGGGTCGGTCGAATCGTAATCATGAGTTCACCAAAATTCAGGGTTAGAGAGTTCTTGAATTCAGGCTTGAAATCAAGCTCTTGAATCCAATTGTATCTAGTGCCCCAGGATTCTGACTTTCGGAAATCACGACCCTGAGCAATCGCGCTGAGCAATCAGGACCCTGAGCGATCGCCTCGACGAAACAGCTCCGGTAGGCGCCGGATCAACACCACGGTTCTGAGCCACAGCTTATTGGGCATGGCCGGAATTCCGGAAACCGTCTCCCCAGCACCCACATCCTGAAGGACCAAAGACTTTGCCGTCACCCGCGCGAGATCGCCCAGCTTGATTTTTTCCACCACCCCAGACTGTCCCCCAATCATCACGCGATCGCCCAGCTGTGCGGCACCCGCCAAACCCACCTGGCTCACCAGCAAACACTGCTGCCCCACCTGACAGCCATGTCCCACCTGCACCAAGTTATCAATCTTAGTCCCCTGACCAATCCGCGTTTCGCCCACAGCAGGCCGATCAATGGCAGAGTTGCAGCCCACTTCCACTCCATCTTCTAAAATCGTGCGGCCTGACTGGGGCATTTTTTCCCAGCCCGTCGCCGTCGGTACAAAGCCAAAGCCCTCGGAACCAATCACTGCGCCACTGTGAATCACGCAGTCCCGGCCCAGCACTGAACGTTCATGAATTACGCAGTTGGCGTGAATCACCGTGCGATCGCCCACCACCACCTGTGGATAAAGTGCGGCATTCGCGTGGATGCAGACCCCACTTCCCAGAACCACCCCAGCCTGAACTGAAGCATTGGCCCCAATCGAAACCGCTTGCCCAATCTGAACCGACGGATCCACAAACGCCGTTGGGTGAATACCAGCGCTAGGCTGCCAGGGACGATAAAACGCCCCCAAGGCCTGGGCAAACAAGAGACGGGGCTGATCGGTCGCAATCCACGCAATGTGTCGATCTTCTGCCGCCTGCCAAAGCGCGGGGTCTTGGGGCAAAATTAGCGCACTGGCTTGCGTCTTAGAAACCCACCCAGCAAAAGCAGCCCCTCCAATAAAAGAAAGCTCCCCAGCCTGAGCCTGATCAATGGCCGAGATTCCTGATAGCTCTGGATTTAGCGCTCCACCCTGCCCGAAACTCGTCTGCTCTGCTGGAACCTTTAAGCGCTCAATCAGCTCTTGAAACTTCATGCCCCAACCTTCATGTCCCAATCTTCATGTCCCAAGCGTTATAAGATTCCGGGAGAATATAGGATTCCAGGCCAACCCAATTACTTCAGAACTTCCATCCCACGAATCAACCATTGCTGACCCTTCTGAATCGCACTGTACTGAACTCGGTAATTGTCTGAGTAGGAGCGATCGCTCACCAGCTTACCGTTTTCATAGTATTGAGCCTTTTCCTTAACCTGAGCCTGAATCAGCGACTGTCCTTTGCCCACGGTCTTTACGGACTCAATATTCAGCTCATCGAGGGTATATTTCCAGTGACCTTGACTTTGCTGCACCTGATTAGCGCTATACTCCCACTCGCCCAGAATCGGCTCAGCCAAAACTGTTTTGAGCTTATCGATTTGGGAGGTTTCGCCCATCGCCTCTGCCTTAGCAGCTTGCCAGGACTGTACGAGCTGCTTTGCGTCGGCTGACGAAAGGTTCCCTGAAGCAGCAGTGGGCGCAGGTGCCCCAGCAGGGCGAACGACACTGGGGGTTGAGGCAGTCGCGGAGCCAGGAACTGGGCTAGACCCTCCCTGAACCGTAGGGCTTTGAGTTGTCCCTTGGGTCGTGGGGTTGGCGCTAGGGGTGCTGACTGGACTAGATGCGCCAGCCGTCGCCGCACTGGGCTGACCCCCTGCGTTAGCGGCAGGAGTCTTGGTTCCACCAGAGGAAGCCGAAGGCTGAGAAGGTGCGAGGGGGGGGCTGGAAGTGGGGCTGTTCACCAAGGAACGCTCAGGATTAAACAGACGGCCTAGAGCCAGCGCTCCAGCCACTGCGCCAGTGCCCAATAGCGCTGCGATCACCCAAGGAACCCATCGACGTAGACGCTTTTTGCGAGGATGGGCAGGCGAGCCAGCCGCCGCTTTTTCTTGCTGACCTGCTCTAGATTGTCCCAGTCGCGTTTTGTACCGCAGGGCCTGGGTTTGGTCTGGTGCGTTTTGTGGGAGAGGCGATCGGGTACGCCCCTGTCGCCGAGGTGCATTATTTGCGTCACCGGGGGGTGCGCCACCCGAAGAAGCACGAGAACTAGGAACCTGTCGATCCCCGGTCACAAAAGGAGCGGCACTAGCACCTAACTCCGTAGGGCTTAACTCGGCAGAGCTTAACTCGGCAGAGCTTAATCCGGCAGAACCCAACTCAGTTGACCAAGAATCAGTTATCCAAGGATCTGACGTCTCTCCAGTGCCTTTACCAAGTAAGGCAGCCCAGGCCGCTGCTGATGTTTGTGCGTCTTGAGATGCCTGCGCTTCTTGCCGCCCAAGGGAAGACTTCTGCTTTGCGCGTTCCTGTGGTCGGTGAGTATCCTGTTGAGCTCCTGCTTGCTTAGCTGCTGGTTGCTTAATTTCTAAATTCTGAAGGTGATCAGGGGCAAAGCTCAGGGAGTCTGCTGTAAAGTCTGGCGCCAGGGTTGAGGGGGCTGGAGCTGTCGCGATAGCGGATCCAGGCTCAAGGGCTGGAGTCTGCTTCAGCTGAGTTTTTGCAGAACCTGACCAGGTAGACTCAAGCGCACTAAGGGTCTTTTGAATTGCTGGGTCGTCAAAATAGTGCTGTAGGGACACCTTCCGATCCAGCAGATCTCTAAAATAGGGGTATACTTCCTGCTGAAGCCAGTTTTCGGTATATAAATAAAGTCCTGGAATCAAGTCTGGCGCGCCCTCTGAATATTGCCGCATAAACGCCAGGGAATCTGCATCTTCACTGAACTCCACGCTTTGATGGGCGGCAGTGGGCTGGCCCAGCAGTAGCCAGCACATGCCCACTTCTACAGCGACATCTTGGCGATCGCTAAGCTGGGTCAGCAGCGTCTTTGCCCGCTGAATGAGGGCAGGCGTCCCCTCTGATACCCCCCTCGCAATCAGTGCATAAACGGCTAGGTAAGAGGCCACTGCTGAGGGGCGGGCAGCTTCTCGCTCAAAGAGGGTTTGCTGCTCTTCAACGGTCAAATACTCGCGCAATTGCTGCACAAAGCGTAAGAAGTCATTAACGGTCAGCCCAGACTGGTCGTCCTGGTTGCCATCAATGCCGTCTCGATCATCCAGCATGGCTTGGAGCAAAGTCAGCCCAGCTTGGCGCTGTTCCGGTTCTTCGTGGGTTAGGGCATCTAGAATACGGTAGGGTCTGAGCTTAAACAGATCCCCGCGAATTTCGGCCTGAATTCCGGGGCTTTTTTGCTCTTGCTCTAACAACGCTAACCCCGCCTGGAGTGACTTCCCCGCCACCTCAAACTGGCTCTGCTGCCACTGCTCGCGGCCTAGCTCTAGGTTGGCCAGCGCCATAGCCAAAATGACGTCATCTTCCACTGCCCCAGCGCTTAGGGGCAACTTTGCCAAATCAATGGGGCGCTCTAGATAGGCGCTGCCAATCTCTAAAATCTGGGGATATGCGCCAACTTCCTGCAAAACCAAGAGCACCCCAGCAAGCTGATTGTCCGGCGTTTCAAACGCTACGCCTTCAAACTTCACACCTTCAAGCTCTGCGCCTTCAAGCTCTGCACCAAGACGCTCCCCTATCGCTGTGCTGACTTCCTGGGCATTGAGCTTTGCATCATAGGCCTGACGCTTTTCAGGATCCGCTAGTGTCACATAGGCTTCTTCCAAAAGCTGCTTGCGGGCGGCGATCGCCCCATTCGAGTACTCCTGTCTCGGCAACTGCTGCAATCGGTCATCAAATGCCTGCTGAAGCTGTTCGAGGGTCGCTCGATGAGGCACACCTAGAATTCTGTAGAAGTCTAAGGGAATTTGCACAGTGGGAGTCCTTGGCAGCAATGGAAGGTATCGTCAGAACAAAATCAGAGCAAAACAAGTCAGCAAAAGACCAAAATAGCAGACTTACGTGGAAACATCATAGCCTGGACTTCCTGAACATCTTCTAAATCCGTAATTTTTGGGTCTTAATTTTTGGTAGGCCTTACCTTTTGGCGATGGAGTGGCGATACACTCAGGCCATACCAGACCATAGAGCCATTGCCCTACTGCCTTAACCCTACCTAGTAGTCTTAGCCTGCCATCGTAAATAGATTGTAAATAATCGTTCTATGACGCTAATTTATAGCGGTAGGTTTCCGATTTTTGAGATCAAAATTTTATATCTAGCCCCATTCTTTGAAGTATTCCAAGGATTGATTTGTAAATCTGTTCAATTATCGCGGACAGGCATCATTTTGCTAATGAGATCGCCCCTCATCGGGTCTGGCCAGCCTATTGTCGGTTGGGTGCGGCGGTTAGACTTGGCGATCGCCGGAGCGCAGTGGGTTAGGTACGGGGAATTGGGTGGGTGGAGATGAGACAAAAGAGCAGCGGCAGGTTTAGCAGTAGAGTCGGCGGCAGAGTCGCGATAATATTGTCATCAGTGATGCCAATGTTGCAATTTGCCAGACTTATAATTTGGCAAGCTTATAATTATCAGGCTTATGTAGTCAGGCTTATAGTAGTCAGGCTTTTGGTGAAGGGCTTCTGAGCTAGCAAGCCCGTTAGCCAACTCACAGAACAAAGCCCAAACGCATACCCAATCGACCTCAAGCACTTCGACGAAGGATACTTCATGGTTCAAGAACGCATTCTACCCAAGCTTTCTATTCCCCCTGTGCAGATTTCGCGCGAGGATGGGCTAAAGGTATATGAAGACATGGTGTTAGGCCGCACCTTTGAAGATAAATGTGCTGAGATGTACTATCGCGGCCGAATGTTTGGGTTTGTGCACCTCTATAACGGCCAAGAGGCGGTATCTTCCGGCGTCATTCGAGCCATGCGCTCAGATGACTATGTGTGCAGCACCTACCGGGATCACGTTCATGCGCTGAGCGCTGGGGTGCCGCCTCGGCAAGTGATGGCGGAGCTATTCGGCAAGGCGACCGGATGCAGCAAAGGTCGGGGCGGCTCGATGCACCTCTTTTCCTCTGAGCATAATTTGTTAGGAGGGTTTGCCTTTGTGGCAGAGGGCATTCCGGTGGCGCTGGGCGCAGCGTTCCAGAGTAAGTATCGTCGTGTGGCGCTCGGAGATGACACTGCAGACCAGGTGACGGCCTGCTTTTTTGGGGATGGTGCCTCCAATAATGGTCAGTTTTTTGAATGTCTAAACATGGCGGCGCTCTGGAAGCTGCCCATTCTGTTTGTGGTTGAAAATAATAAGTGGGCGATTGGGATGGCGCACGATCGCGCGACCTCTCATCCTGAAATCTATCGTAAGGCTAGCGCCTTTGGGATGGTTGGGGTTGAGGTGGATGGGATGGATGTGATGGCGGTGCGTGCCGTGGCGCAGGAGGCGGTGGCGCGCGCCCGTGCGGGAGAAGGCCCCACGCTGATTGAGGCGCTCACCTACCGATTCCGAGGACATTCCCTGGCTGACCCTGATGAGCTACGCCCTAAGGACGAAAAGGAAAATTGGTTTTCCCGCGACCCAATTAAAGGATTTGAAGCTTACCTGATTGAGCAGAACCTAGCCAAAACGGAAGAGCTTAAAGATATTCAGCGCAAAATTCAGGCCACGGTGGATGAGGCTGTGGAGTTTGCGGAGCAAAGTCCTGACCCTGATCCGAGTGAGCTATACCGCTATATCTTTACGGAAGAAGGCGATCGCTAAAGCAATTCTCAGGCTTTCAAGTCTGATGAGGAGTCCTCCATAAAGCCCGTTCAGGATGAGAGCTGGATGGGCTTTATACTTTTGGTGCGGCCACAGAACTCTCCCAGTCTAACCATGACCTATCGCAATCCTGTCCCGACCGTTGACATCATTATTGAGTTGGGAGTGACTGAGTTGGGAATGACTGAATTGGGAATGACTGAGTTTGGAGGTATGGATCAGCCCGATCCTTCGTCATCTGGCTTCATACAAGCTTTGTCTGCGCCCCGACATGAGGTCAGCATTGTGCTGATTGAGCGGCTCAATGAACCCTATGGCTGGGCTTTGCCAGGGGGATTTATGGACTATGGCGAGACGGCTGAAGCGGCAGCCATCCGAGAAGCCCAAGAAGAAACGGGGCTCCAGGTGCAGCTTTTAGAACAGTTTCACGTTTACTCTGACCCTCGGCGCGATCCAAGGCAACATACCTTGAGCATTGTCTTTATTGCCCAGGCAAGCGGTACCCCTCAAGCTGCGGATGACGCAAAGGCCGTAGGCATTTTTGGGACTAGTAGTTTACCCGCCCTCTGCTTTGACCACGCCCAGATTTTGGCAGATTATTACGCCTATCGGCATCACGGCCGACGGCCAGGACTGGCAGGTGCTAGAGGGTTAAGTGGCTAGAGAGGCACCCAGCTAGCGTTGATGATCGCCACCCACCAGCGGGCGCACAAACCCCTTATCGTAAAACGCTTCCGCAATCTGAGGATTGAGCTGTAAGGCGCGGTTATAGTCTTGACGGGCAAGCTGAACCTCGCCTTTATCGTAGTAGGCCATGCCGCGACTGTAGTAGGCCGCTACAAACTGCCGATCAATTCCAATGGCGCTCGAAAAATCTGCGATCGCCCCATCGGTCTGCTGGAGTGCAAACCTTGCTAGTCCACGGTTGTAGTAGGCAGACAGGAAATTGGGGTCAAGGGCGATCGCTTGACTGTAGTCCTGAATGGCGAGGGTTAGGTTCCCAGCATCGGCCAGCGCTAAGCCACGGCTAAAGTACAGGTCGGCATCTCCAGGCTGAAGCGTTAGTGCCTGACTGAATTTCTCGACAGCCTGCTCAAACTGCCCTTTCCCCTGAAGCACAAGCCCCTGATTATAAAAGTCTTCAGCGGTCTTCGCCGGAGACTTCAGGAGATCTGCGGAGTCCTTCGCGTTGATGCTGGCCGTCACCAAAGCCTCAACTGGTCGTCCGGTCACAGTTTGAGCAGCAAGAGATAGGGGATCAGCCTGTACCCTGACAGCACTCCCAGCCAGCGCTCCAACTGCGATCGCAATGGACACCAATACAGCGCTGGCAGCACCAGGGTTAGATTTATTTTTTAGGGTCAAGGTACGTTTCATGAGTGACCTTCCTTTTATCTCTCTATCTTCTTAGGGAGCCTTTCGTCCCTAAGATTTCAGCTCTAACTTAACCACCCACCAAGTTCTCATACACCTTCTAAAGGCAGATATGACCCAGATCACACCAAGCGCTCGATTGATCTCTCCCCCTGTATCTCTCTCCCTGCAGTCCGTCCTGCAGGTTTCGCATCTTTGCCGGAGAAAATTAAGCATGACTCATATCAATTTATGATTTAAATTATGAGTCAAAGAATCTGTTTAGATTGGTATTTCTAATCTTTTATACTTTTATTCTAGCGATTCAGGCAGAGGTTATCCTGTTTGGATACAGGTCTTAAGAATGTCTCTTGAAAGTACAGCTTTCAGCGTGTCTTCTCAGTAAGTTTTCTCAGCACGCCTTCTCAAAGCGTCTTCTCAAAGCGTCTCTAACCCAAAACTCTTCGCGTTAAAACTTTCAATTGGCTATGGCTCCTCCCCTCATCGAACTTAAAGGCATTTCTAAGCGATTTGGACCTGCCGTCATTTTAGATGGTGTGGATTTACGCCTTGAGGCCGGAGAGTCGCTTACAATCCTGGGACCATCCGGAACCGGAAAGTCCACGCTCCTGCGCATTATTGCTGGGCTACTGGAGCCGGATGAGGGAGAAATTTATATTAATGGGCAGCTTCATCGATCCGCCCATGACGACCTTGAGCGCCCCATTCGCATCGGTATGGTGTTTCAGCAGGCGGCGCTCTTTGACTCGCTGACCGTGGAAGAGAATGTGGGCTTCTTTTTGTTTCAGCACTCTAAGTTGCCCCGCAAGCGGATCCGCGCTTTAGCGCGCGAAAAGCTAGAGCTGGTTGGGCTGTCAGGAATAGAAAAACTTTACCCCTCCGAACTATCTGGGGGAATGCGCAAGCGGGTAAGCTTTGCAAGGGCCATATTGGAGAACCCAGACGATGTTACGGATGATCCTCAAATCCTGCTCTACGACGAACCCACTGCAGGGCTAGATCCGATCGCTTCAACGGTGATTGAAGACTTAATTGTCAATCTGCAAAAAAATTCTGGCTGCGAAACCTACGCGATTGTGACCCATCAGCAAAGTACGATTCGCCGGACAGGACAGCGATTAATTCTGCTCTATCGTGGGAAAGTTCACTGGCGAGGCACTCTCGATGAGCTGGAGGCTTCAACCAATCCCTATCTTCAGCAGTTTTTAACCGGAAGCATCCACGGCCCAATGGAAATTCTGGGGCAGCAGATTTGACGCATGGAGCGCTTAGGAGGCCTTAAGAGCGTCACTAAGCGTCACTAGGAGCGGCACTGAAACGCTGACTCATGGGCGATCGCCACTGCTTGAGTACGATGATTCAGGCAGGCGATTACAGATAGACGATAGATAGATGATGGGAGAGCTGAATCGTTTAGAGTAGGCTTGTGGTTCCTCGCAGATTGAGCTGGCTTGTCCAAGATGGGCAGTCCAAATGGGCAGTCCAAAGTGGGCAGCACTTCGTTTAAAACAGATTGAGACTACACCGGAGGAAACATGCGATCGCGAGCCGTCAGGGAAGGATCGGTCGGGCTGTTAATTTTGCTAGGCATCGGGAGCACCGTAGGCATTGGCGCATGGCTCAGGGGCGCTAGCTTGGGAGCGCGCTACGCTCTGGCAGTGGAGTTAACCGATGCGGTTGGCCTAGATGTGGGGAGCCCCGTGAAGTACCGTGGCGTTAAGGTAGGGCGCGTAAATTCTATGACGCCGGGCGTCAACGGGGTTGTAGCCCATGTTGATATCTCCTCTCCCTCTCTGGTCATTCCCCGAAATAGCACCTTCGCCGTGACGCAATCTGGCTTTATTGGACAGGTGGAGCTGAGTATTCAGCCCAAGGAGGCGATCGCCATTTCCAATGATGCCAATTTATCGCCCTATGGCCCCAACTGCGATCGCACCGTGATTTTATGCGATGGCGATCGGCTTGGCGGCACCGTTGGAGCCAACTTCGATGAACTCATCCAGTCCACCACCAAGCTCGCCAACCTCCTCAGCGAAAATGAGCTCATTGATAACGCCAACACAGCCCTAAAAACCTTATCGGGCACCGCCAAAAACGTTAGCCTGCTCACCCGTAGCACCAACAGAACCCTCAAAGATGTCTCCGCCGCCGCCGGGGAGTTTACCGCCCTCAGCCAAGAAACCAGACAGCAGATCAGGCAGTTTGGCTCTGTCTCTGACTCTGTGACGCAAGCCGTCAAGCAAGTCAGCGTCGTAGGCGGCAAGTTGGGAACCACCGCCAATGACATCAGCACCGCCGCCAACCAAGTCAGCGCCCTCGTCCAGGTCAACCGTGGCACCCTCACCAGCACCCTCGGAAACCTCAAAGACGCCAGTCAAGACCTCAAGGGCGTGGTTAACGATTTAGGCCCCATTGTGAGCCGCGTGGAGAAAGGTAAGCTGCTCGACAACCTAGAAACCCTTGCCGAAAATGGCGCTAAGGCTTCAGCCAACCTTAATAAACTGACCACCACTCTCAATAGCCCCCTTACGGTTTTAGGACTGGCCCAAACCCTAGATTCTGCCCGCGTCACCTTCCAAAACACCCAAAAAATTACCACGGACTTAGAGCAGGTCACAGGTAATCCTAAATTTCGTCAAAATCTCATTAGGCTCATCAACGGACTCAGTAAGCTCGTCTCCTCTAGTCAGTCCCTTGACCAACAGCTCGCAGCGCTCCGCCAGAGTCCAGCCAATGGCCCAACGAGTGGCTCAGGCAATAATGCGACCAATGCTGCTGGCCGTCCCTCGGCAGTGCTGAGCGATCGCCAATTCCCTACAGCACCAGAGCGCGATCGTACAATGGAGATAGAGCTGTCATCCAGCCTACTGCTATCGAACTCTCCCTTACGGCTTCTGCCCATTCATGCAGAGTCTGTCGGTCTAGAAGTTACCGACCCCAAAGCTAGCGGCTCCAAAGCTAATGGCTCAGACTCCTTTCAAAGCTACTTCTTCTCAGCTCAACCCCCATCCTTTAGTCACGCCTCTCTCACAGAATCCTTACGCCCCACCCTGCCATGAACTTTGATCGCTCCAAATTTATAGCAGTCCTTACCGGGATCTTTTCCCTTCTGCTCGGCTTTTTATATCTAGCAATGGTGCAAATTCTTGATATGCGAGGCGAAATGGTTCCGGCTCCCTTAGGCCTAGTGAGATTAGAGCTAGTGAGATTAGGGCTAGTGGGATTAGATCTAGTAGGACTGGGCTAAACCCCTTCAACCCCCAGCCAAAATTTGCGCAGCGCGAGTTCTTTTCGGTATATTTGACCTGGGTCTTGAGCAGAGTCTATCCGTCAAATATCCATTAGATCAGCCCAAAGTAAGCCCTCTAAAGCCTTTTAATAGCTGCTTTCAAGGTTTGTTTCTCGGTTGATGTGTCTAAGATTGACGTATCTAAGATTGACGTATTTGGTTGCCTAATGTGGTTTCTTTCCTATTACGCCCCATTAAGCCCCGGTTGCTTACCCTAAGCTTTCCGTCTACCCTGTACCTCTGTCCAGTTTTAGACCTACTGCTTGAGGAAATCCCAGTAGAGCTACAGCTAGATTTGAGGCTAGGACTACAGGAGGCATTGGTCAACGCGGCAAAACACGGCAACCACCTAGACCCTAGCAAGTCCGTCTCCGTCAACTATAAACGAGAACATAACTGCCATGAGTGGGTGATTACAGACCAAGGTGGGGGGTTTATCCCGCCGATGGTCTGCCCCATTTCTCAGTCAGAAGATCACCTGCCAGAGAATGAATGTGAATGTGGCCGAGGCCTCTTTATTTTGTTTCAGGTTTTTGATCAGGTTGCCTGGAATCCTGAAGGCACAGAACTCAGGCTTGCAAAACGTTTATATTGAGCGATTGATTGATCGCGACATTCAGCACGCGACATTGAGCACGCAACTGACATAACCGAAACAGAAGACCTCACTTCAAACGCTTAATAAGAATTTCAGCAGCTTGAGAATTGTGGCAGATTGAGAATTTCGGCAGATTGAGGCAAGGTTCTGCCCAAGAGAAGTTCAATTGAAAGCTTCACAATTCCTTAACGCTTTTTGCTAAACCCTTACGGAATATTCCTTGTGGGAGCATTATTTATTGCAATTGAGTATAAATACTGACCAAAAATCCCAAAAAGATAGTCCTCGCGAGTATCATGAAGGGACTGGGGACTAAGCCGTTTCTACTCTATGTCAGACACTCATCCAAAAAGATTTTCGGTTACGACCCCCCTTTACTATGTCAATGGTCTACCCCATATTGGCAGCGCCTACACGACGATGGCGGCTGATGCCTTGGCGCGTTTTCATCGGTTACGAGGAGCGGCGGTTTTACTCATTACCGGCACCGATGAGCATGGTCAAAAAATTCAAAGAACTGCGGAACAAAGACAGCTAGCGCCTCAGGTCCACTGTGATGAAATTGCTGCCGGATTTATTGACCTTTGGCAGCGACTCAATATTCAGTATGATCGCTTTAGCCGCACCACTAGCGATCGCCACACCAGTATTGTCAAAGAATTCTTTCAGCGGGTTTGGGACAAGGGGGACATCTACCTCAGCCAGCAGCAGGGCTGGTACTGCGTAGACTGCGAAGAATTCAAAGAAGCACGCGACCTCCTGCCGGGCCAAGTTTGCCCCATTCATACCCATCGACCTGTAGAGTGGCGAGACGAGCAAAACTATTTTTTCCGACTCTCGAAATATCAAGCAGCCCTAGAGACACATTACGCCAACCATCCCGACTTCATTCAGCCCGACGGCCGCCGGAATGAAGTGCTGAGCTTTGTCAAAAGTGGGCTCCAGGATTTTTCAATCTCGCGGGTCAACCTAGACTGGGGAATTCCAGTCCCAATGGATCCTAGTCATACCCTTTATGTGTGGTTTGATGCCCTGCTTGGCTACATTACCGCCCTGCTAGAGCCAGATGAAGCACCAACCCTTGAGAATGCCCTCAAAACCTGGTGGCCAATTAACTTACATTTAATTGGCAAAGATATTCTGCGCTTTCATGCGGTCTATTGGCCAGCCATGCTTATTTCTGCGGGCTTGCCCCTCCCTGGAACCGTATTTGGCCACGGATTCTTAACCAAGGATGGTCAAAAAATGGGGAAGAGCCTAGGCAATACCCTTGACCCAGTAGAGCTAGTAGAGCAGTATGGCGCAGAGGCAGTGCGCTACTACTTTCTGAAAGAGATTGATCTGAGTCGCGACGGAGACTTTAACGAAACCAGATTCATCAATATCGTGAATGCAGACTTAGCCAATGATTTAGGAAATCTCCTAAACCGCACCCTAAAGATGGCGCTTAAGTATTGCGAAGGGAAAGTGCCATCTATTCAGAGCGCAGACATTCCGGAAGACATCCCCCTCGTGCAGCTTGCAAAGTCTGCGGGGGCAGAGTCTGCTGCAGCCTACGAGCGCTTGAGCTTCCATACGGCCTGTGAAGTTGCCCTTAACCTAGCCAGGGCGGGCAATAAGTTTATTGACGATCAGGCTCCCTGGAGTCGATATAAGGCACAGGATTTGGATAGCGTTTATCAGACCCTGTATGTCGTGCTAGAAAGTGTGCGCCTCGCTGCCTACATTTTGTCGCCCGTCATTCCTAGTCTTAGTACCAAGGTCTATCAGCAGTTGGGGTATGGGGTAGACTTTAACGACTGGCAAGCGTTGCAGGTATTACAGTATGCCGTGCATCATCAGTGGGGTGCTTTACCCCCTGGACAAGCACTAGGACAGCCAGAACCTATTTTTCAAAAGCTTGAGCTAGCGTCTGATATGGCTTAGGCTGGTTCGCTGGGTGCTGTTGCAGCGGCTTCATCAGCGTATTCCTGGATCAGCACCTCTAGTGAGGATTAAACCTAATGATGATTAAACCTGAAGTTTTCTTAATGATTTGTTTCTCCGCAGAACCTGAGCATTCAAGATGAGTTTATGGATATTTTGTCACCTTTGGCTTTAGAGACTTAACGCATCAATCTTTAAAAGCAGGAATTTTTATTCTCTTCAGAATATTTCTTTTTGAGTAAATCAATAAAAATATTTTAGGCTGTTTTTATTTTTTCTATATTTCCCCATCGTTTTCATAAAATAAGGATTTAAATTCCGATGAATAGCCATCATTCATCGAGTCAAGACTCGATTTTTACCCCGGAACAGGTTTTAGAAAACCGTGGCCGCATTGCAATTTTTATTGATGGGTCTAATCTATTTTATGCTGCGCTTCAGCTTGGAATTGAAATTGACTATACCAAGCTCCTCTGTCGGCTCACGGGGGGGTCGCGTCTTTTGCGATCATTCTTTTATACGGGGGTTGACCCCACCAACGACAAGCAGCAAGGATTCCTCCTTTGGATGCGGCGCAATGGATACCGCGTCATTACGAAGGAGCTCATTCAGCTACCGGATGGTTCTAAGAAAGCCAATTTGGATGTTGAAATTGCGGTCGATATGATTGCCTTGGTGGGCTGTTATGACACGGCCATTTTGGTGAGTGGGGATGGTGATTTAGCCTACGCGGTTGATGCAGTGAGCTATCGTGGGATTCGGGTGGAGGTGGTTAGCTTACGCTCCATGACGAGCGATAGCTTGATCAATGTGGCGGATCGCTATATTGATTTAGACACAATTAAGGAAGATATTCAAAAAGCTCCGCGTCCTGGCTATACCTACCGCCCTCTAACCAGTGCGGCGGTGGGCGACCTTGATTTAACGCCCGTTGATTCCTCGGCGTTGGGCGCTTCCTAAAGACTTAATGCCGATTTATGAGGGTATTTGCGATGCAGTGCTGGGGCTTTTTGGAGCGTGTGAAGGGAATCTGTGAAGGGTAGTTGGATTCAGGGGCTTGCGATCGCACTGGTTATGGCCACGGGAGCCTGTTCCTGGCGTGCCCCTCAGCCAAGTCAGACGGCTCCAGCAACGCCTGTGAAGGGCGGCGTCGCGTTCTCTAAGGTTGTTCTTGCCCAAGCCGATGCTAAAGGCAAACTGCTGTGGAAATTTCAGGCCCAGGGCGTTACCTATGGCGAAAATCAGCAGGTTGCCCAGGTCAAAACGATAAAGGGTCAGCTTTTTGAGGCAGGACGACCCATCTTTGATCTTGCGGCAGAGGGCGGCACCGTACAGCAAACGAACCAGCAGGTGCGCCTTCAGGGCAACATTCGCATCGTGGATCGTCAGCGGAAGGTGCTTTTTCGCGGGAAGGCTGCGCAGTGGGATGCAGCTTCCGGGCGACTGCGCGTTCAGAATGGTCTAACGGTCTCTCATTCTAAAGTTCAGCTCTGGGCAAATGAGCTAGAGGCGTCTGAGCAAGGCCAAACGGTGAGCGTTACGGGCAATGTGGTCATGGAGACCCGCGCTGGCGCAGGACAATCCCAGGTGCGATTAAAGACCAATCGGGCGCTCTGGAAGCCGGACAGGCAGACGTTTCAAGCGGGGGGAGAAAGCACAGATGCTCAGCCCTCGGTGGCGATTGAGCAGGTTGCATCAGCGTTGGATTCAACAACAGACTCACCACAAAAATCTCTGGCATTAGCGGGAACGGCTCAGGCAGATCTAGGGAGTGGGATCATCACGCTGCGGAGTCCAGTACAGCTCCGTTTTGGTGAAATGACCTTAACCAGCCGATCGCTCATTTGGAATACGCGATCGCAGCGGCTGACCGCTAGCGAACTGGTGCAGATTCAGGATCCTCGAAATCAGCTTTCGCTGTTGGCGGATCGGGGCACCTTAGCCCAGGCGCAGAATGTGGTGGATCTTCAGGGCAATGTGGAGGTAAAGGGACTACGCAATAACGCCCAGCTCACGACCGAAACCCTGCTGTGGAATACCAGCACCCAGCGCATTGAAGCCACGGGGAATGTCAGCTATGTTCAGACCTCCCCCAATCTGACCCTGCGCGGCTCAAAAGCTGTGGGTAAAATAACAGACCAAACCCTACGCATGAGTGGGGGGGATGTGGTCACAGAGATTATTCCCTAGATTTACTCTCTAAACTCGCTCCCTAGACTTGCTCCCTAGACTCACGCTCCGACGAGTGTCATGAAACGACTGATTGGGCTCATTCTGCTGGCGAGTATCGCGATCGCCTTCACGCTAGACCTCACGTCCTACCTCGTGGTGGAAGGCTGGTGGTTTGATCGCTTGGGGTATGACGCAATCTATCAAACCCAGGTGTTCACCAGAGCTGCCTTGCTCCTCTTGGGGAGCGGCATTACCGGCGTTGCGCTCGGATTTAACCTGTGGCTGGTAGAGCGCTGGCAGCCTAGAGACTCAGTCCAGATGAAGCGCCTCCAGCTCAAGCTGATCCCCTTTTTAGGCGTGCTGATTGGCACGAGTTTACTGCTCTTAGGCATTTTGCTGCGCCAGTGGGATGCGGCAACCCAGCTCTGGGAGAGTCCTGGAGAGACGGTTCTGGGACTCCAGCGTTTGGCCGATCCTTGGGTCGCGTTTCGAGGGCAGCAGGGGAGTCTGGCCTGGGTGTTCCTGGGCGGTAGCGTCCTGCTGATTCTGGGGGGGCGCTGGCTCAATCGTGCGATCGCCCTAGGAATGAGCTTAAGTATGGGGTTCATTCTGTCGGCGCAGTGGACAACCGTCCTGGCGGCAATTCAGGGAACGGCTTTCTCTGAAAGTGACCCTGTATTTAATCAGAACGTAGGCTTCTATGTCTTTGTCGTGCCAGTTCTGGAGCTGATTCGGTTTTGGTGGGTTCAAGGGTCTTTGGTGGCGGTTCTGGTGACGGTTTTGGCCTATTTGGAG
This sequence comes from Thermosynechococcaceae cyanobacterium MS004, assembly GCA_022402525.1. Lineage (GTDB taxonomy): Bacteria > Cyanobacteriota > Cyanobacteriia > Thermosynechococcales > Thermosynechococcaceae > JAAURS01. The sequence goes on along the minus strand of JAKRSB010000113.1, from coordinate 78,090 downwards.
GCGGGCAATAGCTTTAGTGAAGGGTACTTTGCAGGGTTTACGCTCTCCCAGTCCCGTCACCTCTACGGTCTGTTGGCCAGTGTTCTGGGGGCGATCGCCCTGAGCTTTTGGCTAGATCGCTATGCCCTGCTGTATTCAACTCAAGGGGCAATTGTCGGCGCAGGCTTTACAGCGGTGCATGTCTCACTGCCTGCTAGAACCTGCTTGAGTGTTGGGGCAGTGGTGCTGGCGCTCATTTTTTTGAAACGGGCCCTGCCGCCGCTAAAGCTTCGATTTTTGAGCACCATTAAACTGCCCAGTCTTAAATCTAGTCGCCAAAAATTCAGAAAGGAACTGCCTGCCAGAGGGTTGTTGGTGGGATATGGTGGGGCGATCATCCTAGGAATAGTTGTCCTTCCTGGCCTCGTGCAGCTTTTAATCGTGCAGCCCAACGAGCTAACCCGTGAGCGGCCCTATATTGTCCAGAGCATTCAGCGGACGCGCCAAGCCTTTGACCTCAATTCCATCGACGAAAAACCCTTCAGCCCCCAAGATCAGCTCACCCCAGCGCTGGTTCAGGCCAATCTTCCCACCATTCGGAATATTCGCCTCTGGGATACTCGGCCTCTTTTAGACGCTAATCGGCAGCTTCAGCGCATCCGTCCCTACTATGAATTTCCGGATGCTGATGTGGATCGGTATACCTTGAGGGTTGCTCCCCAATCTTCTCGTCCATCCGTCTTGTCTCCAGCAAGTCCAGCTCCTGTAGCCAGTCCAGCTTCTCTAACGCGCCCAGCGCAAGAGAGTCAATCCCCTCGCTCTAGCGACCCCGTCACAGAAACGCGACAGGTTTTAATTGCAGCCAGAGAGCTGGACTACCAGAACGTGGCCGACCAAGCGCAAACCTGGATTAACCAGCGCCTCATTTACACGCATGGCTATGGATTTACCCTGAGCCCCGTCAATACGGCGGCCAGCAGCGGCCTGCCCGAATACTTTGTGAGGGATATTGGCACCCAAAGTGACGACTCTAGTCTGCAAACCTCTAGCCCTGAAATTCGCGCTAGTCTTCCCATTGAGCGGCCTCGCATTTACTTTGGCGAGATGACCCGCAATTACGTCATGACCCATACCAAGGTGCCAGAGCTGGATTACCCCAGAGGCAGTGAAAATGCCTACAACACCTATGACGGGCTAGGCGGCATTGATATTGATACCGCCTGGAAACGAGTCCTGACGGCTATCTACCTCCGCGACTGGCAGATGCTGCTGACCGAAAACTTTACCCCCCAAACCCAGGTGCTGTTCCGACGAGAGATTCGGTCGCGGGTGAGGGCGATCGCGCCATTTCTTCGATATGACCGAGACCCATACCTGGTTGCGGCAAATGCCGCCCCTTCTGACTTCGCCGCCAAAACCAGCAACCTGTACTGGATTATTGATGCCTACACCATCAGCGATCGCTATCCCTACTCAGATCCAGGCGACCAGCCCTTTAACTACATCCGTAACCCCGTCAAGGTTGTCGTCGATGCCTATAACGGCAGCGTTACTTTCTATACCCTTGACCCCAACGAGCCTATTCTTTCCACCTGGAGCAGAATCTTTAAAGGTACCTTTCAGCCCATTGAGGCCATGCCCGATTCCCTACGGAGTCATATCCGCTACCCCCTCGATCTTTTTGAGGCCCAGTCTCAAAGTTTGCTGAACTATCACATGACCGACCCGCAGGTTTTTTATAACCGGGAAGATCCTTGGCGGGTGCCCAATGAAATCTACGGCGACAAAGAGCAGCCCGTCCAGCCCTACTATCTGATTATGAAGCTGCCCGAAGGGGAGCAAGAAGAATTTGTCCTGCTTTATCCCTTCACCCCGGCCCGTCGCAACAATATGATTGCCTGGCTGGCGGCGCGCTCCGATGGGGCAAATTACGGAAAGCGACTGCTGTATCGGTTTCCGAAGCAGACGTTAGTCTTTGGCCCAGAACAAATTGAGGCCCTCATTAACCAAAACCCAACGATTTCACAGCAAATTTCCCTCTGGAATCGACAGGGTTCACGCGTGCTTCAAGGCAATTTACTTATTATCCCCATTGAGCAGTCGTTGCTTTATGTAGAGCCCATCTATCTCGAAGCGGATGCAAATCGAGTGCCGACCCTAGCACGGGTGATTGTGGTCTACCAAGAGCGGGTTGTGATGGAGAAAACGCTGGATCAAGCCCTGGCTACAATCTTGAGTTCCGGCTCTCAATCACCCTCGACTCGACCAGCTAAGCCGCCAGCCACACGGCCAGCCTAACCACTGGAGTCGAATCATTCCTTCTTTTGTTTTCCTCCAGATACTCGTAAGGCAAGTTACACCACCAGCGCCATTTGTCTCGAATAGGTGTCTCAAATAGGTTAACTTGGGCTTTCCGCCCTCTATGGAACCTCTGTACTCCTAGTACAGAATTGTTTGGTTTTCAGTGCTTTACTCAGCTCTCTACTCAGTTCTCTACTAGGTCATATTGTGGTTATGCAACCCGAATCCCGTTTAGATACTTGGCGGCAGCATCAGTCTATAGAAGTCTCGATTGATGACCTCAGCGCCACGGGCGATGGGGTTGGCCACTGGGGCGAAGATCGTCGAGTTGTGTTTGTCCCCGATACGGTTCCGGGCGATCGCATTACGGCAAAGCTCACCTTTGTGAAGCCAAGCTATGCACACGGCCAGCTCACCACAGTCCACGAGGCCTCCGAGCATCGGGTCAAGCCGCACTGCATCGTGGCGGATAAGTGTGGCGGCTGTCAGTGGCAGGCCGCTAGCTACGCCTATCAGGTGCAGGCCAAGCGCCACCAACTGGTGCAGGCGCTGGAGCGGATCGGCAAGTTTGTTGACCCGCCCGTTGCAGAGATTTTGGCTGCGCCCTCAGCCTTTGGCTATCGCAATAAAGCCACCTATCCCTTGGGATTTAATCTACAGGACGGTAAGCGTAAGGTCGTCGCGGGCTACTACCAAAAGCGCAGTCATCGCATTGTCAACCTCAACCAGTGTCCCGTCCAGGATGCTCGACTTAATCCGCTGCTGGCGGCGCTGAAGCAAGATATTCAGCAGCAGGACTGGTCTATCTACGATGAAACCTCCCATCGAGGAGAATTGCGGCATCTGTCCCTGCGCATTGGGCGGCGCACGGGCGAAATTTTGGTCACGCTGGTGGCGCGGACGGGCAAAAACCTGCCAGGACTGGAAGCCTTGGCCCAAAGCTGGATGAAGCAATTTCCAGCGGTGGTGGGCGTGAGCCTTAACCTCAACGAAGACCGCACCAACCGCATTTTTGGTAACGAAACGCGCTGCATTGTTGGGGCACCTTTTCTAAACGAAATCTTTGCGGGGCTGACGATTCACGTCCATCCCAATACTTTTTTTCAGGTTTATACCGAGCAGGCCGAAGCCCTAGTGCAAAAAATTCTGGAGCGACTGAATTTGCAGGGTCATGAAACCGTGGTGGATGCCTACTGCGGCATCGGCACGTTAACTTTACCCATTGCCCGCGTCGCGCGACACTGCGTGGGGCTAGAGGTGCAGGCTGAGGCGATCGCCCAAGCGCGCGAGAACGCCCAGCTGAACGGCATCACGAATGTAGCGTTCCAGACGGGCACCGTAGCGCAGGGTCTAGATCAGCTTGAGCTACAGCCCGATGTGCTATTGCTTGATCCGCCCCGTAAGGGGGCAGAACCTGCGGTGATTCAGAACTTGATTCGGCGCAATATCCCTCGCATTGTCTACATGAGCTGCAACCCCGCCACCCTCGCCCGCGATCTTCAGCAGCTCTGCCAAGAAGGTCCCTATCGTCTGGTGCAGGCTATTCCTGCAGACTTTTTCCCTCAGACGGCCCACGTAGAATGCGCAGCGTTCTTAGAAAGCCTGGGTTAGTGAGCTGATTTGGGCAAGATAGAGGTAGAGACTTATCCACGACCCATCTCCACGACCCATCATGCCGCCTCAAACCTTTGGTAAAGCCCCTGGCGAACTTTTTGGCGATCGCTATCAAATTGAGCAACTGCTCGGCAAACGGGCGGGGCGATATACCCTACTGGCGCGGGATTTACAGACCCAGGAGCAGGTTGTGATCAAGCGCCTCTCCTTCGGGGAAGATTTTGTGTGGGAGGATCTCAAGCTCTTTGAACGTGAGGCGGCCACCCTCAAAAACTTGGCGCATCCCGCCATTCCTCGATACCTTGACTACTTCGACCTCGACTTATCCTCTGGCAAGGGGTTTGCCCTGGTGCAGACCTATATTCCAGCCCTTTCTTTAGAAGAACATCTTAAGTCCGGACGTACCTTCACCGAAGCCGAGCTAGTTGAGTTGGCCACTGCCCTCCTTGAAATTTTGCGCTACCTCCACGAACGCGCTCCGGTTGTGATTCACCGCGACCTAAAGCCCAGCAATATTTTGTTAGGCGATCGCACGGGCAATAGCGTTGGATCTGTCTACCTGGTCGATTTCGGTGCGGTGCAGGCTGCTAGAACCGGAGGCACCATTACCGTGGTAGGCACCTATGGCTATATGCCCCCAGAGCAGTTTGGCGATCGCGCGGTGCCAGCTTCTGACCTTTATGCGTTGGGCGCAACACTCCTTTATCTCGCCACAGGGCAGCAGCCAGCCGATTTACTTCAGATCGATCAGCCACCCCAGATTGAAGAAAGGGTTCACCTGAGTTCAGGCTTAAAACAGTGGCTCACAAAAATGGTGCAGCCCAGCCTCAGTCAGCGATTTTCCTCAGCCCAGCAAGCGTTAGTAGAGCTAAAGCAGCGCGATCAAAAGGTGAAAGCTTTGGTTCGTAAGCCCGCCCATAGTCAAGTCTCACTGACCAAAACCGCCTCTTCTTTAGAGATTGTGGTGCCGCCCGCTGCCTCAACCACTGGAGGGAAGGCAGGGCTTGTTTTTTTAGGTATCTTTGCGATCGCCTGGAATTCCTTTATTTTGTTTTGGACGGGCGGTGCGCTCATGGCACCCTTTCCCGTCAACATCATGTTTAGCCTATTCTCCCTGCCGTTTTGGGCTGTGGGGATAGGGATGGCAGGCGGGGTCATTTTTGGCATTTGGGGGCGAACTCGTCTTACCCTGACGCCCCGACAGATTCGTCAAGAGGTTGAAATGTTTGGGTTTAAGCGCTCTGTACCGCCCCCCAGTCAGCGCCAGGATATCAGCAAGCTAGAGTTGACCAAGTCCTACTTCAAACGAGACTCTGATGGCGATCGCGTTGAAGTAAAGCCACAGCTTCTTATTTGGGCAGGCACACGCAAATATGGCTACTTCGGCAAAGGAGCCCTTACCCAGCAAGAGCTTGACTGGCTGGCTCAGGAACTAAGCCTGTACCTCGATCTCCCCATCGTGCGGGAGTAAGGGGTCTGGGCTAAAAGCAACCCCTTCATAAATACGCGCGACGGTTATTTCGGTGTCAATGGAGGTCAGGGTTATGACATCATCCAGTGACTCATAGGCTCGATAGAGCCAGAAGCCGTCGTCAGATTTAACGTAATGCTGAACCTCTAGCGCATACTGATCAATCAGCAGATATTCTTTTAGCTCAGGAATCGCGCGGTAAAACTTAAATTTATTTCCCTGATCATAATCTTCTGTAGACTTAGACAAAACCTCAATAATTAAGCGCGGGTTGGTGAGGGTATCGGTTCGATTTTCGTAGGGAATCGGCGGATCTGGCACCACCATTACATCAGGGTAAGTAAACTTGCGATACTTGGGAATCCAGACCCGAACATCACTGCTAAAAGGTTCATAGGATTTGCCGCGCAGGACATTTAGCAGATAAGCGCAGACACGATTGACGATGCGATTATGGTTAAAGGAGCCTCCGGCCATAGGAATAATTTCACCATCAAGATATTCGCTTCTAAACTCGGCCTGCTCTTCTAGCGCTAAGTATTCGGCCGGAGTGTATCGTGTTTTGACTTCTATGGTTTGCATGGCGTTTCAGGTATGAATTCTTAACGCGTCACCGCCCTAAAAAACGAGAGTCTTAGGCCGGATAAATACGTAGGCGACGGTTGGGTTCTTCTCCAAAGCTTTGGGAGTGGAGTCGATAATGTTCGATCAGCTCGTGCTGCATTTTGCGGACTTGAGAGGTGCGCGGCAAAAGCTCGACGGGCTGACCCTTTGGGATGACGATTTGCTCAACGGCTAGTCTTGCTTCTTCTAGCGCTTCCATTTCGCTATCGTTGCGGCCAGCGGTAAATAAATTCATGTCCAAAACTTCTGCGGACTCTGGCTCGTCTAGATTCAGCAAGCGCCGCAGTCCCCGCGCAATCTGAGGGATGGAGTTAGACTTGATGCTAATGATGGGCACCTGCTTCACCCTGGCAACCTGCTTCAGCTTGGTGTGTCCCTTGACGTGCGATCGCAGGGCAAAAATCACGTCTGAATGGTCAATGTCTTTGGTCAAGACAATGGGTAGCTTCAGGGTTTGGATCACCTGCTCTAGCTGTGATCGACTCACCGCGTAGGGATACACATGAATCGGTAAATCCTCCCCATTTGGCCCAGAGCGCCGTTCAAAATTCTCGCTAAAGGCGTCCTGCTGCCGGAAGGAGTCATCCAGCAAAGATTGAAAATCACGGACTTCGTTATTGAGCGCATCAATTGAGACCGTGGTAAGCGGCAGAGGCTGAATGCGTCCTGCGCCGCTCCACCCAGACTTGGCAAGGCTCAGAGAATCTAGTTCTTTGCCAAAAGACTGTGGGGGCTGCTGGGGTTGGAGCTGCGTAATCACCACCTCGCCCTTCTCGTCTACGCTGCGCTCTTGGGGGGTAGGCTGACGACCCCGCAACAAGGCATCCACGCTGGCAGATACATCATCATGCACCGTCCAGCGCTGGCGCTCTAACATTTCGATCGCAATGTCGAAGGTGGGCGGCGCTTTGCGCTCCAGAATGCTCTTTTGGGTGCCCCGCCGCCGCGCTTCGTCGTCGCCTAGGGTCACGGACTGAATTCCCCCCACTAAGTCTGAGAGGGTTGGGTTTTTCATGAGGTTGTCGATGCGGTTGCCGTGGGCGGTGCCAATGAGCTGCACCCCGCGCTCTGCAATTGTACGAGCTGCGATCGCCTCTAGTTCCGTCCCAATTTCGTCAATGACAATCACTTCCGGCATGTGGTTTTCCACCGCCTCAATCATCACCTGGTGCTGAAGTTCCGGGCGCGCCACCTGCATCCGGCGGGCGCGACCAATGGCCGGATGGGGCACATCTCCATCTCCGGCAATTTCGTTGGAGGTATCGATAATCACCACGCGCTTTTGCAGCTCATCGGCTAAAACGCGGGCAATTTCGCGGAGCGCCGTCGTTTTGCCGACCCCTGGCCGACCCAGCAGCAGAATAGACTTGCCGCTCTCCACTAAGTCCCGAATCATTAAGGTTGTGCCAAACACCGCCCGACCCACCCGACAGGTCAGGCCAATAATTTCACCTTGGCGGTTGCGCATGGCGCTAATGCGGTGGAGCGTGCGCTCAATGCCAGCTCGGTTATCGCCGCTGAAGTGACCCACTCGCGCAATACAGTAGTCCAGGTTTTCGCGGGTAATCACCGCTGGAGACAGGTATTCCGCGCTTTGGGCAAACCGAGCTTCTGGCGGCCTTCCTAGGTCTAGCACCACTTCAATTAAAAGGTGCTTCTGGGCGTGGCGCTCAAGCTGACTCCGAAGGTCAGGGGGCAGAATATTGAGAAGCTTATCGAGGTCGTCTGTGATGCCCTGCGTTGTCCCAGTGGCCTGTGCTGCCTCAGTGGTATTTTCAAGCATTATGTTGTGAAGTCGCTATGACTGCTGCTTTTGACCGTTAGCGCTAAAACTCTGGTCTAGGCTGTTTCCCTTCGCCCTCTGCCAGATCACCCTGCTGTGGCCGACTTCCCCCTGCCCACAGCCAAGACTTAGGTGCTGTCTCTATTCTGGCAAAGTTTCTTGAAAACGGACGATTAACTTCTCTCTGCTGAATAATCCCCCAAACGAACGCCCCTAAGCGAATGCCCCAAACAAACGCCCCTCAACGAACGCCCCTAAGCGATCGCCATGAGAGATAGACCCAAATGAACCCAAATGCAATAGGCCCTAATGAATCCGCTGAAGGGTTGTGACCTTGGGGTCAAGGATTTTCTGACCGACGCTGGGAAACTTAACCGCTAGGCAGATTTTATTCCCCGCACCAAAAATGTGGGTAACTTCTCCAATCCCAAACCCTTTATGAACAATGCGATCGCCCACAGACCAGTCCTGAGCGTCGATGTTGGGCATTTTTGAAGCTTCTTCTTTTGGGGGCGGCAGGTCGGGCTTGCGCTTAGGAATCGCATTTTTGGAGTTGGACGCCATCAGCTCCGGCGGAATTTCAGAGAGGAATAGGGACGGAATGGCGGACTCGCGGGATCCATAGAGACGGCGCTCACGGGCGTGGGAAATGTACAGGCGCTCTTGGGCGCGGGTGATGCCGACGTAACAGAGACGGCGTTCTTCTTCAAGAGAGGCGGGGTCGTCCAAAGACCGGAAGCTAGGAAACAGTCCCTGCTCTAGTCCCACGAGAAACACAATGGGAAACTCCAGCCCCTTGGCCGCATGAAGCGTCATAAGGGTGACGGTATCTTTGGCATCTTTGCTGTCGGCATCGGAGGCTAGGGCGGCGCTGGCTAAAAAGGTATTGAGGGCTTCATCCTCATTTTCTTCGGCGTACTGTACGGCGGCGTTGTATAGCTCACGCACGTTGCCGAGGCGCTCTTCGGCTTCGTCAGTGCCCTGGTTTTCAAGGTCGCGGGCGTAGCCAGACTGCTCAATGATGCCCTGAATTACGTCCGCTGCGCTGAGATTTTCCTGCTGTTCCTGCCAGTGCTGAATCATCTCCACAAACTGCAGGATGGGCCGCGAACTTCGCCCTGCCAAGGTTTTGACGGCTGAATCATCCTTGAGAATATCCCAGAGGGGCACTCCCAACTCTTGGGCGGCCTGAGAGAGTCGCTCCAGGGTGGTTTTGCCGATGCCGCGTCGCGGAACGTTAATGATGCGCTGAAGACTCAGGGTATCGGCGGGGTTAACCACGAGGCGCAGGTAGGCCAAGACATCTTTAATTTCGCGGCGATCGTAAAATTTGAGGCCGCCCACTACGGTATAGGGAATGGCCCAGCGCACCAGAGAATCTTCAAAGGCGCGGGACTGAGCGTTGGTGCGGTAGAGAATGGCAAAGTCGCCCCAGCTAATTTCGGGGTTGTCGCGCTCGTTGGTGCGAATCTGATCGATCACAAATTCTGCTTCATGCAGCTCATCATCGGCCTTAAAGCAAAAGATGATTTCGCCTGTGCCCCTAGTGGGCTTGAGAATTTTATCGATGCGCTCAGTGTTGTGCTCAATGAGGGCATTGGCTGCTGCCAAAATATTTTCCGTAGAGCGGTAGTTTTCCTCTAGTTTGACCATCGTGCGGGTATCATCATCCGGCAGGCGATCGCCAAAGTCCTGCTGGAACCCCATCAGAATCTTGAAATCTGCTGCGCGAAACGAATAAATGGACTGATCCGCATCCCCCACCACAAAAATGGAGCGGTTTTGCCAGTTTGCAAAGGCTTCCACTGCCACCCCATTGGTGGCAATCAGCCGCAGTAGATCGTACTGGGTGCGGTTGGTGTCTTGATATTCGTCCACCAGCATGTGGTGGAACTGCCGATGCCAGTAGTCGAGTACCTGTTCATTTTGCTCAAGGAGCTTGACCAAAACCCGAATTAAGTCATCGAAGTCTAGGGCATTATTGGCGGCAAGGGTGTCTTGGTAGGCGCTATAGACGCTGGCAATCACCCGACCGCGAAAGTTATTTTCCTCTTGTTCGTACTCTTGGGGCGTGAAGCCCTGATTTTTGGCATTGCTGATGGCAAAGCGGACTGAGCGCGGCTGGAATTTGCGATCGTCTAAATTGAGCTGATTGATGACGATATCTTTGATCAGGCTCTGGACATCTGACTCATCAAAAATCGTGAAATTCCGCTCCCAGCGGCGTCCCTGCTCGTCTTGGTACTTATTGATTTCCATCCGCAGCAGCCGTGCACAGAGGCTATGGAATGTCCCAATCCAGAGATGTTTGGTGACTGTTTTGTACACCCGCGATCGCAGTTTGGTTTGTTCATAGGGTGGCAGTAGCTCCAGCGCCTTGCCATAATCTTGTTGGGCAAGCTGCTCTGCAAACAGTTTCTCAATTCGCTCCTTCATTTCGCGGGCGGCTTTATTGGTGAAGGTAACGGCCAGAATGTTCTCTGGGTTGACGCGGTGGCGCAGCACTAGATTAGAAATTCTGTAGGTCAGCGCGCGCGTTTTGCCCGACCCTGCCCCTGCCACCACCAGTAAGGGGCCGCAAAAATGCTCGACGGCCTGTCGTTGGGAAGCGTTGAGGTGGCTTAGAAAGTCTGGTGCAACGGTCATGGCTGAAACTTTATTGCGTTTATTACTGAGATTTATGGCTGAAATTTATGGTCGAGGTTTATGGCTTAAGTTTATGGCTGAAACCTTATGATTAAGAGAACCGAATCTAAACGCCTGGTTCTTTTAGGTTTGGGCGATCGCATTGGAGCGATTACACTTGATTCATTGCATTCATTAGAATTGAAGTTGTTCTAAAAATTGAAGTCATTCTAAAAATTTTGCTTTTTCAATCTTAAGATTGTCCTGGGCAGATTATTTCTGAGTAGATTATTCTAGGTAGATTGCCCTAAGCACCCCATTAAAACAGCGCCCCATATTTATCTCTACCCCATTCCCCAATTGTGTCCCCGACTCTGTACCTTGAGCCAACTGTAGTAAATGTTGCCAGTCAATGTTGCCAGTTTAATGCTGCTAGTCAATGTTGCTGAGCGTTATAGATACTTAGAGCGTTATGAATAAGAGCCTTGTGAACATTACTGCCCGTCTCTGCACAGTGAGTCTTGGCCTTTGGGCAACTGCACTCCCTTTACCCTACCCTGCTTTCTCCAAGAGCAATGCCGAAATCAACCAGGTGATGAAGCGGGTGACCGTCTTAATTCAGGGGCCTGACACGGGGTCGGGCGTTTTGATCCGGCAGGAGGGGGCTACCTACACGGTACTGACGGCCCGCCATGTGATTGAAACCCCCGGAAATTATGAAGTTGTCACGACTGCTGGGAAAAACTATGCCGTCGAACGTCAAAGTATCCGCAAGCTGCCGGGACTGGATATGGCAGTTCTTAAGTTTAAGGCGTCCGAACCCCAGGCGATCGCCAGCTTAGGCGATTCAAATACGCTACAGGAGGGCGTCCCGGTCTATGTGGCGGGTTTCCCTGGGCGTGGCTCGGTGATTAATGAGCTAGCCTACAACTTTACCGCAGGCCAACTCACGGCACAGTCTGCCAAGCCGCAGCCCGATGGTTACGCCTTGGTCTATACCAACAAAACCCTCTCTGGCATGAGCGGGGGGCCAGTTTTTAACCAGAATGCCCAGCTCATTGGCATTCACGGGAGGGCAGACGGCCAGTCTCAAAATCTGGAAAAGCTCAATGCCAGAGTTTTTGTCAAGACAGGCTTTAATTTGGGCATTCCCATTAATCGGTTTGTATCCGCCAGCGGAGCAGTGGCCCCCCAAGGCCAAACCCTAGCCAGCCGGACAGGGCTTGAGGGAAGTGGCTCTAGCACCGCACCCAATCAGGGGACAGCTCGCAAGCCCGCCCCGCGCCCCGCGCAGTCTACGGCCCAAGGGGGTTCCCGACCGATTGCTGCGCTGCCCAGTTCCGGAACCAGTGCCGGAAGTGGCGACTTCTTCCTCAACGCCATGAACCAGTATCGGCAGGGCAACTTAGGGGAAGCCCTTATCTCCAGCACCCAATCACTCCGGCTCAATCCCCGGTTTGCTGCGGCCTATGCGCTCCGGGGGAATATTCACTATATTCGCCAAGACTACGACGAGGCTCTAGAGGACTTTAACCAGGCGCTTCGGCTGGACGGCCAGCTTGCCTCGGCTTACATCGGGCGCGGCTTAACCCAGTCTGCACTGATGGACGGACAATCCGCGATCGCAGACTATACCCAAGCCATTCAGCTTAGCCCTGATGCATTGGCTTACTACAACCGAGGGGTTGTGCAGCTCAACTTAGGAAATCGACAGGCCGCCCTAGAGGATTTAAGGAAGTCTGCAGATATTGCCCTCGCTGAAAACAATCAGCCAGAATATGACCGGGCGCGGGAGGCTATTAAAATTGCTAACCGTGACTGTCAGCAGTCTATCCGCACCATCTGCGATCGCTAGGGAGTCAACCCGTGGCTGAATTTTCCCGACAGGAACCAATCGATTGAGTTCCTCGTTAAGTTAAGTTCCCCGTTAAGTGCCCTGTTTGCCAATCCGAACAACCCATTCAAACAGAAGTTAAAAAAGAAGAATGAAACGCTTAGTTTTAACGACCACCGGATTCATCCTTGCGGCTGCTAATTTGTCGCCTACCCTGATGCTTCCCCAGCAGGCGATCGCCCAAGGGCTAGGAGGCTTAGGTGCCGAAACCATTCGTCCTCAAGAAAAGCGACGCATTGCCGTCATGGACTTTGACTTCTCAAATATTACCGACCTCAGCTTTTTATCCGGCGCGGGTGGAGAAGGAGCCGCCAGGGGCGTCAGCAATCTATTAACCAATCAGTTGGTTAAAGATGGAGCCTTTGTTGTCATTGAGCGCAGCAGAATTGACGCGATCCTTGCAGAACAAAACTTAGGAGCATCAGGCCGCATTGAGCCAACCACTGCCGCTCAAATTGGGCGGGTCTTGGGGGTAGACGCGGTCTTAATTGGCACAGTCACCAAATTTGATGTTGAGGATAAGTCTAAGGGACTACAGCTCGGTGGACTGTTTGGGGGAGGTAACCGCAGGCAAATTGCAACGGTACAGATCTCCTCGCGGCTCGTGAGCACTGCCACCGCAGAAATTTTGACGGTCGCTGACACCACCGGAACCTCGGAACAAAAAGACAACAGCGTCTCGGTCTTTGGCTTTGGTACAACGTCTCAGTCTGACAGTCGAGGGAAGGTCTTGGGTGCTGCGGCTGAAGACGCTATTAAGCAGCTCTCCACCCAGTTGACTGCCTCTGCACCCAAGTTGGCAGCGATTCCGGCTGTTTTGCCCGTCATCAACGCTGTTATTGCCGATATTACGGGCAATCAGGTAGTGCTGAATAAGGGCGGTCAGGTGGGATTCCGCCCTGGCATGGTGCTGTCGGTAGAGCGCGTCATCAAGCGCGTGAAAGACCCCGTCACGGGAAAAGATCTGCGCGTTCAGACCCAATCTGTCGGTCGGCTCCAGTTGACGGAGGTTGATCCTCAGTCCTCGGTCGCCAAGATTTTGGCCGGTAAGGGCGGAATTCGCGTGGGCGATCGCGTGAAGGCCATTAAGTAGCGCATTAGGAGACAGAGCATTGAGAAAAGCTTTGCTCCTGACGTTTTGGAGCTGGTAGGATAAATTTCATTCTCAAACCTTTGCCGACCAGCTCTTGAGCATCTTCTCCATAAGGGCTGTCCGTTCAAATCCTCTCGTTCCTTTCGTCCGAAGTGATCGCTTCATGCCAGATGTCCCGCTACTGTCCGTCGAGTCGATCCATGCTGGGTATGTTCCGGGGCTGGATATTCTGCGGGGTCTTAATCTATCAGTGAACTCCGGTGAACTGATTGCGGTCATTGGCCCCAATGGTGCGGGCAAGTCCACTTTGGCTAAGTCCATTTGTGGCCTAGTGCCACCCCATACCGGAACCATTACCTTTCAGGGCCATAATGTCGCAGGACTCAAGCCCAATGAAATTGTGACGCGCGGCATGTGCTACGTGCCGCAGATTGCCAATGTGTTTCGCTCCCTCACCGTCGAAGAAAATCTAGAGATGGGTGCCTTTGTGCGGACGGTGCCCCTTGCGCCCCTCAAGCAAAAAATCTACGATGCGTTTCCCAAGCTGGCCGAGCGACGCACTCAGGCGGCTGGCACCCTATCTGGCGGTGAGCGCCAAATGCTGGCGATGGGTCGCGCCATGATGCTAGAGCCACAGCTTTTAATCTTGGATGAACCCTCTGCGGCGCTCTCGCCCATTTTAGTAGACGAGATTTTTGCCAAGATCCAAGAAATCAACAAAACGGGCACCGCGATCATTTTGGTGGAGCAAAATGCACGCAAGGCGCTGGCGATGGCGGATCGGGGCTATGTGCTGGACTCCGGACGCGATCGCTACGAAGGACGCGGTGCTGACCTCCTAGACGACCCCAACGTGGGTGCCCTTTACTTGGGTGGACATGTTGCTCAAAGCGAGCTCTAGAAACTTAATGCCGGAGACTTAAATCTAGGGACTAACTTCAATGGAGCGCATCCCCGAACCTGACCTTATGAACGAGGCCGCTCAAGCCCTTGCCTATGCTGAGGCGGATTTTTCTGAACCGCATACCTACTGTATTGATCTGTTAAAAACATCCCTCCCCGACCTCCCCAAGTCTGGCGCTGCTCTGGATCTTGGCTGTGGCACAGCGGATATTAGCATTCGCTTTGCCCGTGCGTTTCCGGGTTGGACGGTCGATGGTCTAGATGGGGCTGCGGCTATGCTGGCTCACGGTCATGCTGCCGTTCAGCAGGCTGGCCTGAGCGATCGCATTCATCTGATTGAAGCGTACCTGCCCCACGGATCTGCACCCCGCGATCGCTACGATCTCATTTTTTCCAATAGTCTGCTGCACCACTTGGCAGACCCCAACATTTTGTGGCAGTCCATCCATCGCTGGGCAAAGCCAGATGCCTGGATCTTCATCATGGATCTGATGCGACCCGATAGCGTCGACCAGGCAGCTCAGTTCGTACAGCAGTATGCTGCAAATGAGCCTGACATCCTCCAGCGGGATTTTTATAACTCGCTTCTAGCCGCTTACCGGATAGAAGAAGTGCAAAGCCAGCTCCAGCAAGCTCAGCTCAGTCACCTATCGCTGAAGTCCGTGAGCGATCGCCACTATGTTCTATGGGGACGGCTTTAGTGGGGCAGAAAACTTCAAGAGGCCAAAGAGCCAAAGGGCCAAAGAGCCAAAATCTTTAGGACTCCGTGACTGTCGCAACTTCAATGTGAATGAATAAAGCCTTTTGATTGAACTTGCAAAGGCAGGCCTTGATCCCTAATTTGACCGCTTAATTGGTTGATAGATTTACGCCAAGCCGTACTAGATTCAAAACTTTAGTGGGTTTAGGAAATCTTTTGCGCCAGTCTGGGTAGTTTATACCTATAGGTAGAATCTTTTTTTATTTTTTGCCTGTATGATGCCATAGGCCTGCTCCACACCATCCATGCTATTGGCATAGATGCACTAATACCGCAGCGTTAGTTATGGCGTTAGTCTCAGAGAGAGCATCTTGATATGCTTTCCAATAAGCCAATCAGCCGCACAAAACAATATACTCCGTTGTTTCTAGCGGTCTTAGGGTCTCTTTTTTTCTTGTTTCCATCATTGCTATCTTGCTTTAACGGCCAATATTCGTTAAGTCGATCAACGGCTTTTAGCTTCATCCCCAGCCTTGCGGTCAGAATCCTCACACGATTCACGTGAATATTTCGTGAGTCTTTGTTGTACTCATTTGCTTGTTGTACTCATTTGCTGAGCTGGGGCATTGTTGCTTTGAAGGAAAGTTTTTCAGCATCGCAACTCACGATATTGCCTATGAAGTTTCAAGATATCTATCATTTTTTTGAGGCCCCTCCACCGATTTATCTCAGTAAAGAGGTTGCCGTCTGCTATGTGCTGTCTAATTTGCTAGAACAAGGTGAATCATACGGTACAGCGCTCATCCACTGTATCGAAACGGAGTACCCCCTCTATCGGCTGTCCGATACGGTTTTATACAGCGCCCTAAAGTTTTTGGAAGATGAAGCGGTTGTTGAGGGCTACTGGCAAAAAGTGGAAGGACGGGGCCGACCAAGACGCATGTATCAAGTGAAGGCTGAGCAGCTGGAAGTAGCGCACCAGCTCGCTAAGCTTTGGCAGCGATATCTGGAACAAGGGTCTGAAGGAGATCCACCCATTCGGCAGAAGTCGGGCTAAAGAGGCCTCCATGATTCGGAATTTGGTCTGGCGCTGTCCAATCATTTTCTGCTAAAGGGTGATCTGTTCAATAATGAATGAAGAACCATTAGTGCAGCAATGATTGAGTGGCCTTTAGGGCTGCTGTAGCTCCTGCTGCTGAAAGGAAAATTATGGACTTTAGCGCGGCATTTCCGACCTATATGATTGCCCTGCGGGAGGGGGTGGAGGCGGCCCTGGTGGTGGGAATTGTTTTGGCGCTCCTGCAAAAGTCACAGCAGCCTCATCTTAGACCCTGGGTCTACTTGGGTGTTATCGCGGGGATAGGGGCGAGTACGCTGGTGGGCGTTTTGCTGAGTAGCCTGCTGCGTTGGCTAGAAAGCTCTGGTCAGCCCTACGCGGTGCTGCTGCCGCTCCTTAAGCTGGGCTTTAGCGTGGCGGCGATCGCCATGCTGACCTGGATGCTGGTGTGGATGGCGCGGCAGGCAAGAACGGCTAAGGCTGAGCTAGAAGGGGCGCTCCAGCAGGTGATTGAGCAGCCTCAGCAGGCACAGTGGGGCGTGTGGACTTTAGTGTTTGTGGCGGTGCTGCGAGAAGGCATTGAAACGGCACTGTTTACAGTGGCGCAGCTTCAGCAGGGGTGGATGCCTGTGGCTGGGGCGATCGCAGGGCTGGTGACGGCTACCGGAATTGGTTGGGGAATTTTTGCCCTGGGCATTCGCATTAACCTGAAGCGCTTTTTTCAGGTGATGGGAGTGTTTTTATTGCTTATTGTGGGGGGACTGGTGATAGGCGCTGGCAAACAGCTTGACCTCAGCATTGCTGTCGTGAGTCCCTTTTTGACAGGATCATCACTCTGCCCAGCCCGCTCCGAAACGGTATCCTGCATCCTGGGGCCGCTCCTTTGGGACAGCCATCTTCTGTTGCCAGAACGTCAGTTTCCCGGACTGATTCTTAAAACGATTTTGGGATATCGGGAGCGTCTCTTTTTAGGACAGGCGATCGCCTACGGGAGCTTTCTTGTCGTAGCTGGAACGCTCTACTGGCAGAGCTTACAGCCAAAAAACTCAGGCGTAAATCTAGCCAAGCCGGAGCTAACCACCGCCTCAATAGGCAAAGAAAGCCCCTAGCGCAATGGACGTTCGACTATTAATTCGTTAATCTGGCTATAGCCAGCAGTGCGAACCTGCCTACAATCATCGTGCTAGGGGTTGAATGGCTTATCAACTACCTCATGATGCCCACTTTTGAATCTGTTTGGTTCGCCGAGGCGAAAATTTTTTCGACGAGAGAAAATTTTCGCCTTTTATTTTGGGTTTTAAGCTGCATTTGGCCTAGATCCAAGCAAGATCAACGCCGAGCAGCTTAAACCTGAAGGCGTGCCGTCAGCGCAACGGCTAAGGCATCTGCCGCATCATCGGGTTTTGGAATGGTTTCCAGCGCCAGTTCCCGCAAGACCGCTTCTTGCACAGACTGTTTATCTGCATTTCCGTAGCCCGTGAGGGCCTGCTTGATTTGGGCAGGGGTAAATTCAACGAGGGGTAGTTTATGCTGCGCTACCACGAGGGTAATGACGCCCCGCGCTTGAGCTACTAAAATGACGTTCCCCATTCGATAAAAAAACAGCTTTTCTAGGGCAACCAAGTCGGGCTGAGTTTGTGCAATGACGCTATTCAGATCTTCGTAGATGGTACAAAGGCGATCGCCCAGGTCTGCTTTGGGGAGGGTCTGAATGATTCCAAAATCTAGCATTTGAGGAGTTGCCTCTGGGTCTGAGGCAAGCTCGATCGCGCCATACCCCAGGGAGGCAAGACCTGGATCTAAACCAAGAATACGAATAATAAACCTCCAAATTAATCTGTCGCTGAATTGACCAGCCTTAAAAATTCACGTGAGTTCAACGGCCTAAAGTAGCCAAAAGAAAGGCTGAGGCTTCAGATCAAAGTATTGACGTTCAAGCAGTCTCAGCCAGGGATAACAGTTTAGCCCGCCTCAATCTGAAGGAACGTGAGTTCGATGCTAAAAAATGGCCTGAGGCAGAGCATCAGAGGATTGTGGGGCAACATGGAAAATGATGTCAAGGCTGCATCCAAATTATGACTCTGCGCTTAGAACGCTGCGAGTTGCATCAGCATTTTATTCTGGATCTCCCTTGGTGTAGGGCCGGTGGGCTTTTGCTCGCCTAAGGAATGAGTAGGCTTCCTGACGAGACGAAAGGTTGAGCAGTCGCCGAACTTCAGCGGCTCTAATGTAACCATTTGGAATGGCGATCGGCTGCATTTCATGACCAGGTTTTCTCTGCGGGAATATTGTCTTTGGTTAGGTAAGAAAAACTAATGCCATCCCTTCAAAAATGGACTGTAAGGGAGGTGATCGCGTTAGCATAGGCTTAGATAAAGCCTGCGTTTCGGTTAGCTATACTCCGTCAAGCATTATGAGCATTACCCTGACATCCGAACAAGAGCAGTTGGTTCAAAATCTATTAACCACTGGGCGCTACCACAAATCAGAAGACGTGATTCAAGCAGCGCTGAACTTACTTGAAGAGTACGGCGTTCAGTACGAGCAGTGGGTCAACGAAACGCAAGAGAAAATCGAGGTTGGTCTACAGGAGCTAGAGCGTGGCGAAGGCATTGAGCTAGATGTTGTGATGAAACAACTTAGAGACAAAATTCAAAATGCACGCAAACAGACACCATGAGTCGTCGCTGCATTATTTCCCCCATTGCAAGCAAAGATTTAGTGAAAATTCTCGATTATTTTTTAGAGAAAAATATAGATGCTGGAGAACAATTCACAGCCAAATTTGAAACAAAATGCAGATACATAGCTAATTTCCCCAGGATGGGGCGAAATTATCCCGAACTTTCAAAACAATTGCGTGGTGTTCCATTGGATAACTACGTCATTTTCTATACTGTGACCGACTTCTCTATTGAGATTGTTCGGGTTGTCAGTGGTTATCAGGATTTCCGATCGCTGTTTTCCGATTAATTCTGCAAAAGATTTGATATCTGGGTCAGAAAGGCGATCGCTATGCTATCCCTTCAAAAATGGAATGTAAGGGAGGCGATCGCGTCAGCATAGCTTAAGTAAAGTCTGCGTTTCCGTTAGTCATACTCGGTAAAAGTGAGTTCGACGGCCTAAAGTAGTCAAAAGAAAGGCCGAGACTTAATCTCGGTGTATCACAAACTGAGCCGGAAGCTTACCTGCCTCTGCAAAACTTGGGGTGCGGCTAAAGCCTCATAAATCGGCGGAGGAGAGCGATCGCGCTTTGCCGTTGCGGTGTACTTTGAAGGATGGAGATTCCTGAAGATCAAGCTAAGACCTGTCAAATTAAGACCAGTCAAAACATAAAGTCAAAACATAAAATTGAGCGAGGACTGCGTGCGGATAATTGTCGTTGGCAATGGGGGTCGAGAACATGCCCTAGCCTGGAAATTTACTCAATCTCCTGGGGTGGATCAGGTGTACTGCATTCCGGGGAATGGTGGGACAGCCACCCTAGAGCGCTGCCAAAATATTGCCTTGAGTCCTGAAGATTTTGTGGGCATTGCTGAATTTGCTCAGGCCAAACAGGTCAATCTTGTCGTGGTGGGGCCAGAAGTGCCCCTGGCGCTAGGTATTACCGATGTGCTGACGGCAAAAGGTCTTCTGGTCTTTGGCCCCACCCAGGCTGGGGCTCAAATAGAGTCGAGCAAAACCTGGGCCAAGGAACTCATGGAGGCAGCGGCGGTGCCGACAGCAAAGGCCCAGTCCTTTACAGACACTGCCCTAGCCGTGGCCTATGTAAAAGACCAGGGCGCACCCATTGTGATTAAAGCGGATGGACTGGCCGCTGGCAAAGGCGTGACTGTTGCCGAAACGATAGAGGAGGCGATCGCGGCCATCACCGATGTGTTTAGCGGTAAGTTTGGTTTAGCGGGTGCTCAGGTCTTAATTGAAGATTGCTTGGTTGGACAGGAAGTTTCCGTTCTAGCGCTCACCGACGGCATTACGCTGCGCCCGTTGCTGCCAGCCCAAGACCATAAGCGCATCGGAGAGGGTGATACGGGGCCAAATACGGGTGGGATGGGTGTCTATGCGCCAGTCCCGTTGGTTACTGAGGCGCTCATGGATCGCATTCAGACGGAAATTCTGGAGCCGGTCTTGGCTGAATTGCGATCGCGGCAGATCGACTATCGCGGGGTGCTGTACGCCGGACTCATGATTACCCCAGCGGGAGATCCCAAGGTCATTGAATTTAACTGTCGCTTCGGTGATCCAGAAACCCAGGCTATTCTGCCGCTCTTAGAGACGCCCCTCGAACAGTTGGCGATCGCCTGCGCCACCCAAACCCTCAAGACCGTTGGCCCTATTGCCTGGAAAACTGGCGTATCGGCCTGCGTCGTCATGGCGGCGGGGGGCTATCCCGGAGACTACGAGAAGGGCTATCCCATTACAGGACTTGAAACGCTGGGGGGAAGCTCCGCAGCCGCTACGGTTTTTCATGCCGGAACCCGCTTTCAGGATGGTCAGATTTTAACCGATGGGGGGAGAGTCCTTGCGGTCAATGGATTGGGACTCAATTTTGACCAAGCCTTTGCCCAAGCCTATGCTGCGATCGCAGCGATCCATTTTCAAGACTGCTATTGGCGGCAGGATATTGGCTACCGTGTCCGCACCCAGACTCCAGGCTCTATCCCATAGCTTCTCCCATAGATTGAGGGGTGGATATTCCCTAGAAAATGGTGCAAAACCGCCTTCGCTATACTCAAAATAGTGTTCTGGAGCAGTTTGGTCATGGTTCGTCTAGATGCCAATCTCCCCTCCGTTGATGCGGGTACTTCTGAGGCGATCGCCGATGACATCAAAAACCAATCCCCATACCGCACTACAAATTAATGCGCTGTGGGCTAAGGAGTGAGCGCTTAAAACGGAATGTCGTCGTAGTTTGGCTCAGAATACTCGACTGGAGCAGGCTGAGCTGGCTTTGAAGGTACTGGGGCAGAGGCCCTAGCGGGTGCGGGTGCCACAGGAGCGCTGGGTGCTGCGGGAGCGCTGGGTGTTGCTGCTGGTCTGGATGGGGGAGCTGCGGCAATACTGGGGGCATTGAGGTCGGCCTGGACGCGATGGACGCGGCCTGCGGTCAGTTCGGCGCGCTTTTCCTTAAAGCCTTCGGGGCGATCCACGAGGATCATGTTGAGGCGGCCCTCAACGATAATTTGATCGCCGGGCTGAAACTGTTCTTGAATTTGCTGGGCAAGGTTCCCCCACCCCACAACCTTCAGCGTTTCCATGGGGTCTTCAGCACGCAAGGCCGGAAACTGCACCGTCAGTTCTGCGATCGCAGTCTGCCCATCTTGGAGATAGCGCAGTTCAGGCGCGTTGACAACCTCGGCCATCAATACACAGCTATTCATAGTGGATTCCTTCGGTGCTTTTGCGTTTACGTGAATGGGTTAATTTAAATGGATTGACTTGAATGGATTCATTTGAATGGATTGACTTGTCAATACTTTAGCTTGTCCATTCAACATCTTGTCTGTTTAGCATCTCCATCGCAAAAATCACCAGGATTCTCGCATGTGAGGTGAATTTCTAAAACTCAGCTCTATAGCTCAGCCAGATGCGATCGCGGATTAAAGCTGCGGTTCGCCGCTATTTTTTCGTAGCAGTCCCGCTCAATCTGGCTCAGTTCCTTAGGCGGCACAATCTGAATCTTTACAAGCAGGTCGCCCTTACCGCCCTTCATCGGCCAGCCCTTCCCACGCAGCCGGAGAGACTGCCCCGACTTTACCCCCGCTGGAATACTGACCTGTACCGTCCCGTCCGGAATGGGCACCTCTATTTTTGCACCCAAGACGGCTTCATCCGGCGCAATGGGCAGTTCGCAGACGAGCTGATCCCCCTCAAACTTAAAAAACGAATGGGGCTGAAGCTTGACCCGCAGGTATAGATCGCCCCGCGACTGGCTCATGGGGTTCACGTTCCCCTTCCCGCGCACCCGAATCCGACTTCCGGGCTTGGCTCCCGCTGGAATTTTGACCGAAATCGTTTCTTGAGTGCTTAAATTCAGGCGCTTTTCTGTTCCTTGGAGCGCTTCTTTGAAGGTTAGGGCAAGGTCAGCCTCCGCATCCACCGGAACGTTGCTGGCAGATCCACCAGGGCTACCAAATCCGCCAAAATCTTGGAATCCGCCAAACCCGCCCATCGGATTGGTGGTGCTGTAGCCGCCGGAACTAGCACCCCCGCCAAAGCGGCCCAAGAGCTGATTAATAAAGTCTTCAAAACTGCCGTACTGACCGAAGTCAACCCCAGGGCCACCTGCACCTCCTGGAAATCCACCGTCCATCTGCTGCCAGTACTGGCCAAACTGATCGTATTTTTTGCGCTTATCGAGGTCGGACAGTACCTCATAGGCTTCATTAATTTCCTTGAACTTTGCCTCTGCAACGCGATCGCCAGGATTCAGGTCGGGGTGATACTGACGCGCCAATTTGCGAAAGGCTTTTTTGATCTCAGACTCGCTTGCCTTTTTATCAATACCTAGAATTTTGTAATAGTCTTTATAATCAGCGGCTGGCATGACCCAGGCTCCTTGAGGCAAAGTCAAAATAGGTTAGAAAAATAGCGCAGATGCAGCAGATCTGTCTCTTATCTGTCTCTTAAGATAGCGCAATGTCAGATGGCACCCTCTGTTGCGGTTCTCTTGAAGTGCCTAGAACTCAAAATGCCTAGACTTCAAGAATGGAACCTATCATCGCGATCGCTTTAGGGGCTCTCCCCCCTCAACGCCAAGCTCTGCATCCTAAAGCGGGCGAAGAGTCTAGAAGAAATAGCAATGTGTCGACAATGTATCGAATCGCGCCCTAGGACTCGGTTCGGTTTTGTGAAACGTTTTTGGCGAAATAGCCGCACTTTTTTTGTCCGCCCCATTTCTGACAATTTGCTGCCTAGCGCTAGAAAAGCTGGCCGCTCCTATCGACGCTTCCACCAAAGGAGCGTGGCTGTGCCAAAGGCTCCCAGGGGCAAGAACAAGCCGAATAGTACCAGCACTCGCCAGTTTGTGACGCTTAGCTCTAGACGACGATCTTTCTGCTCTTTAGGACGAATAGACAAGCTTGCGTCATCTTGGCTGCTGCCTAGCCAGGTCACAGCATTCAAAAATACATCCCCATTCAGCCCTTTGCTAAAGGGACCCGTGGTGGCGAAATCTGAGTCGCCAATTACCACCAGCTTTGCAATGGGGCTGGCTTCAGTAGAGGTGGCGGTGGCCTTTAGCTTTTGGGTGATGGCAACCCCAACAGAGAGCGGCCCTTGGCGATCGCGCTCTGCATTGAACTGAAGCTCTTCTTGGTTGGGGTCGCCCTCTGCCCAGCTTTGGGGGCCTGTGAGCAAGAGGTCAGTGGATTGATAGTCTGCAGAGGGGGGCGTGACCGTAATGGCCTGCACTAAGGGATAGAAGGAGGGCCCTTGAGTGAAGTCTTTGGTAATGGGATGATCGCCGTAGGTGGTGACGAGGGGAATGGCTGGCCCTAGCCCCATCAACTGGCCAGACCCGGAGGCGTCCACCACAATGCGCTTATCGAGGATGACTCCCCAGCTTTTTAAGAGATTCTCTAGCCCTGCTTCAATGCCGGGGTCTAGCATCAATAGCAGACTTTTCCCTTGGCTGAGATAGGTTTCTAGCAGCTTAACTTCCGGCTCTAGGAATGCTCGCTTTGGCCCAGGAATAATCAACACATTGGCATCTTCTGGGATCTGCTTCTGGGTAAGAAGATTCAGCACCGTCACGTTAAAGTCGCGCTTTTTTAGCTCGGCGACCGCGTCATCGAGGTTGCCCTGTCCCCCGTTGATGGGTGCTTCTCCATGCCCCTGCACCACGTAGGCATTGAGCTTGCGATCGCGGATTAAAGACGCCAGTGCGGGCGTGAGGTTGGGTTCTGTGAGGGCACCTTCTAGGGTTTTGGTACGATCACCCGTTTCGAGAATCGTTTCGCCCAGGGTGCGAATCTTATACTTTTGCGCCAGTCCCGGCTGGGCGTTGGGGTCAATAAATTCAAAACTGAAGCGCGCGCCATTTTGTTGGCGGTATTGTTCCAAGAGCGATCGCTGTTGCGCGACTTGGGGGTCAGTCTGACTATTGAACACCATCACCTTCACGGGCTGTTGGAGGGACGCTACCAACTGCTTTGTTTGAGGAGCCAGAGAAAAGGCCTGGTTTTCTGTAAAGTCAATCTGGTTGGGCATCCGCACTACCAGAAAATTAATGCCCCCCAAAATTACCACTACCGCCAAGGTGGTCAGGAGTGCATTAGAACTCACCTGCACAGACCGTTGCCGCCACCAGGATGCCCCCTCGACGGGCGCATTGAGCCAGCGCAAGACCAGCCAGACCACGACCACTAAAAGCCCTACCACCACCAAGCTCACCGCAATGAGCGAGGCGCTACCCGCCACGACGCCAGCACTCAGTCCAGCGATCGTCAGGCCCAAGCCGACCCAGAACAAAAAGTTGATGAGCTGGGGATTCAGATGCAAACTTGGCAAAACACGTTTCACGCGAACTTCCTATTCCTGTTTTCTTGGCCTGGTAAGTGTGAAGTAAGGGTTAAGACTGGATATCTAAAACTGAATATCCTAAGACTGGATATCTAAGACTGCTGTAGGCGGAATAAATCAATCGACTGAGCCGTCAAAAAAAGTCCCAAAAAGATGTAGCTCAAAAAGAGCGCCAAGCTAGGCGTATCCAACACGCCTTGACTCAGGGTTGAATAGTGCTTCAGCAAAGAAAGCTGGTTGAGCGCATCCCCTAGTACCCCGCCGAGTGCCTGTCCTAAGGCATTGACAATCCACAACAGCAGCACAACTACAAAGGTTAAAAAGGCCGCCATAATGGCGCTATCGGTCAGGGATGAAATAAACATGCCAATGGAAAGGACCGCTGCGGCGAGCAGCACAAGCCCTAAGTGACCGACCCAAAAAATCTGTAGCGGCAGGGCAGGCTTAGCTGTACTGAGCAAATACAGCTCCAGCAAGGCCACCGGAAAAATCAGGGTAATCACAAAGGTGACGACGGCAAAGAGCTTCCCTAGGGCTACAGACCAGTTGGTAATAGGAGAGGTGGCCAGGAGTTCCAGGGTGCCGCGCTTCCGCTCCTCGGTGTAGAGGTTCATGGAGAGGACTGGCAGCACGAACAGCAAGATAGACCCCATCACTGACAAAAAGTTCTGCAAAACCAGATTGGGCACATCCACGGGGCTACCGCTCTGGCCAAGCTGACGACCTGCGTCCATCTGTCCGGCCTGTTCAATAATATTTTGCGCAATCAAGAGTAAAAATAAGGCGGTCAACACCCAGAAAAATCCGGCAATCACGAAATATAGAGGCGACTTAAAGTAGCTTTGCAGTTCTTTGCGGAAAATTGCGTCAATGTTGGTCAAAACGGTTGTCAGTGCAGTCATGACTTGATCTCCTTCGACGGTCCGTCTGGCTCAATCGCTGGCGGTAAATTCATGGCCTCTACCCTGCTTGCTTCTTCACCGCTCGATTCGGATGGCAACCCAGAAGTCTCTGCTCCTGGATTTTCAGGGGTGAGTTCTTCGGTGGTGAGCTGTAGGAAAACATCCTCTAGGCTCGCGCCTACGCGCCGTAGTTCATATAGTCCTAGGTTTGCGTTGACGAGGGCGGTGGAAAGCTGTTTTCCGAAGTTTTGGTTGGTCTCTGTACTGACCCGCAGCTTATGGTGTTGGGCTGGCAAGTCTTCGGGGGCTAGCCAGTCGAGGCTGGAGAGTCCTTCAACACGCTGAAGCTGTTCGGCAATGGTGCTGCGATCGCCTTCTACTTCGAGTTCGTAGCGCGTCCCGCCTGCCAATTGACGCATGAGGTCGTCCAGGGTTCCAGAGCTAACCATGCGGCCTTTGTTAATAATCGCCACGCGATCGCAGGTCATACTGACTTCGGGCAGGATGTGGGTGGAGAGAATAACGGTGGTCTGTCCCGCCAGATTTTTAATCAGGTTACGCACTTCGATGACCTGACGGGGATCTAGGCCTACTGTTGGCTCATCCAAAATAATAGCGGGCGGGTCGTGAACAATCGCTTGGGCAATGCCTACCCGCTGTCGAAAGCCCTTTGAGAGCTTGCGAATATGAACCTTACGCTTTTCTTGGAGAGAACAGCGCTCAAGGGCGGACTCAACTTTTGCCGCGCGATCGCCGGCGGGAATGCCCTTAATCTTCACCACAAAGTTGAGATAGTTTTCCACGGTCATATCAGCGTAGAGGGGCGGCGTTTCGGGGAGGTAGCCAATACGCTGCCGCACCGCCATTGGGTTTTCGTGGACTTCATAGCCTGCGATCCAGGCATTTCCCTGAGTGGCAGGCAAATAGCCCGACAAAATACGCATGGTCGTGGTTTTACCGGCTCCATTTGGCCCCAGTAGCCCCAAAATTTCTCCGGGCTGGGCTTGAAAGGTAACATCCTGAATGGCAGAGGTTGAGCCGTATACCTTGCCGAGATGCTCAACATCAATCATGGGCTTTGATCCTGACTGTTACGTTCTTTGTACCATCATTCATTCCCCAGTGTCTTTGACCAGTGCCTTTGGATTGAAGCGCCTTAAATCGAAGCTTCTTAAATCGAGGCTCCTTGAGTTGGGGGTCGTTGAATCGGGGGTCGTTGAATCGGGGGCCCTTGAATCAGGACGCCTACATCCAATCCATCTGCATTCTGAAGCTGGGTTTAATGGTGCTGTGGAGAAAGACGCTGGACAAGCAGGACTCTGAAATCTAGTCCCTGAATCATCCGCTACCCATACATCTCTCTAACCGAGACATCCTAAACCATCACGGGGACGATTGGCTGAGCGACTTTCTTGATCTGACCTTCTGAACGGCACCTTGGGCTAGGGCAATTCAGCAGAAATCCAAAGGCGATCGCATCCTGCACCAAAAAGCCCGACCCCTTCAAACTAGGGAGATCGGGCTAGGGAGATCGGGTTAGACCTGTGTCTTGGGGCGTTCAGGGACGCTAAGGGAAGCTATTCAGGGACGCTAAGGGACCTTATTCAGGCTGTTGCTGGATAGTTGGCTAACTCGCCGCTGGATTTGCTGACGTCGCGCGAGCTGTCGCTTGGCTTGCTGGTGCTGCTCAATAAGATGGAGCGGTAAACTCAGTAGGCAGCAAAAGGTCAGCATAAAGCTCAGGAGCGTTAAGAGCTTGAGGCGACAGGCGACATCATTGGGGAAAAAGGGGAAAATGCGATCGCCTAAACCCACCGCCAGACTCGCGCTGCAAAAGACCGACCAGTACACAAACGTTAGCCGCACTAAGGTTTCCTGCATGGCCTCAGACTCTGTGGGGTCTTTCAGCGCTGAGGCGTAGGTATACCCAATGCCTACCACAGAGGTCAGTCCAGAAAAAATCAGCAGCGAGTCATGCAAGGATACAATCGCCATAGGATTTAAGAAGGAAAGAACAGAACAATAGAGTGCAGATCAAGAGTGCAGATCAGAATTTCGCAAATGAGATTTCACCAATGGATTTCGCAAACAAATATTGCTCACCCTCAAGAAACTCAAGAGGCAAGCGCTTTAGACTCAAAATCTAGAGATTCAAAATCTAGAGATTGCGCTTAACATTAAGGCTTAGTTTAAAAGGGTTGCGTTCAGAGATCTTTAAACCCTTACAAATCTCAATTTTTAGCCCAGTCTAAAGCTCTATCTAGCCCTAGTAGATTTCTCAAAAACCCCATTTTCAAAAGCTTGAAGCCGCATCCTGAGCCTGTTAAGTTTTATGGAGCGATCGCCGTTTTTTCTCCAGCTTTCCCAAAGCCATCTCCAAATTCTGAGTACCTGTCCTCGCAAATTCCAGTATTCGTTTTTAGAGTCCTTGAGCCTTCCTCGGCCCGACGAACAGTCCGCTCAGCAGGAGCTTGGCACCCAGTTCCACCAGTTAATGCAGCAGCGCGAACTAGAGCTAGACATCCAGCCCCTCCTGCAAGACAACCCCACTCTAGAAGCCTGGGTCAATAAATTCCACGAGTCCCCGCCCCCGATGATCTCCGGCCTGCGCCAGAGTGAGCATCAGCGCACCGTTACCTGGTTGAATGGAGATTGGCCAAACGGAATAGCGCTGACCGCGATCTATGACCTACTGATTCAGGGCACAGATCAGGCACAGATCCTAGACTGGAAAACCTACCGTCGCCCGCCCAATGCCCAAAAGCTCCAGCATCATTGGCAAACTCGACTCTATCCGTTTATTTTGGTGGAAACCTCAGGCTATCTGCCAGAACAGCTTGCCATGACCTACTGGTTTGCAGAGCCTTCCGCCACAGGTAGCCACTGGATTCGGTTCCCCTACAGTACTCAACTGCACGAGCAAACCCGCGCCGCCCTTGAGTCGATGTTGTCCCAACTGCAAGTGTGGCTCCAGGCCCTAGAGGCTGAGCAACAGCCCCTCCCCCAAGTACCACTGACCGCCGGACACTGCTTTTCTGCGCACCGAAACTGTGCCTTTGTGACGCCCTGCGATCGCACTGCACCAGAGACTGCGGATATTACCCTGGCTCACACTCTGACCGATATAGATGCCATCCCAGCCCTCTCTTTAGACGAGGTTTTCTAGGGACGAGGTTTTCTAGGACTGAGATTTTCTAGGATTGAGGTTGCCTAGCATATGGAAGCCCGGAAAATGTCAAGAAGAAAAACCGTCAGCCAGGAAAAATCAGCCCAAAAACTTTTGCTTAAGCAGAAGCCATACAAAAGGAATGTCGTTAATGAGATAGCGTTTCCAAAGGCGTTTTGGCTCCATCGCCAAACGATACAGCCACTCACAGCCCATTTCGCTGATCAACTGTGGTGCCCGTGACACCACCCCAGCCTCAAAGTCGATCGCCGCGCCGATCGCAAAAATAATTTTGACCGACTTCAGCTCGTCCCGATACCGTGCAATCCATCGCTCCTGCTTGGGTGCCCCCACCCCAATGGCCAGAACCGTTGCCTCGGACTGGTTAATGCGCTGCACAATATCCTGGGATAGTGCTTCGTCTTCATCAAAGCCGAGGGGTGGAGAATAGGTATCTACTACGATGGGACGGCCAACCTTTTGGTTAATATTGCGCTGGGCCTGCTTGGGCACGTCACCCATCCCCCCCAACAGAAAAATCGTCGTGTCCTGGTCGTACTTATGGTGCCTATAGAACGCAGGAAATAAATCAGAACCCGAAATTTTTTCGCGCAGCGGATGCCCTAAAAATCGGGATGCAAAATATAAAATCTGGCTATCGCAAAGCTTGTAGTCCGCAACGCTATAGGCAAAGCCAAAGTCTTTGTCCTTTCTCGTGTTGATAATATGATCTACGTTTGGCGTAAAGACAGTCCCCCTGTCTAACTTATCCAGCATCTCAGCCATCGTGTAGTTATCGATGGAGACGCCTAGAATCTCAACCTTACTTGCAAAGCAAAGATCTGGACTGGGCCGTTTCAGGTGATAGCCCTGGGCAGAGCCAAACCGAAACGGTTTGAGTGCAAGAGAAGTGCTCACTGCATCTACAGACTTGGCAACTGTTAACTGATCTAGCGCACTGCCTAGCTCAACAATCGATTGCAGCAGTATTTTTGCCTTGCGGTCATGAACAGACTGATGAATCAGCTCGCCGCGAATTTTCATCAAGTCTACATCCAAAGATTCCCACTGCATCAAGCTGAGGTAGTCATTGGAGAAATTATCCAAGACCACCGTGCAGCCAATTTGCTTTAGCTCTTGAATGAGTGAGATATAGCTTTTAATATCTTTTGAAATATTTTTTTCGGATAGCTCAAGATGGAGACGACTGGGATCAATACAAAATTCAGAGACTAAATCATGAATAAAATCCGCAATTTGAGAATCTTCGGTCGCATCCCTTGAAAGGTTGATGGAGAGTGCGGACTGCGGCTTTTCATGTAAAACCTTAACGGCTCTGTCCAACACAAAGCGATCCAGCCAGGGTTCATGGCCAGATCTAAAGATTGACAGCATAAAATCTTTTGGGCTTTGCAGTTGACCACCGAGGTCCCGCGATCGCAGCAAGACTTCGTTATGGATCACCTGTCCGCCGGTCAGATCATAGACAGGCTGATACCACAGCTCAAACCGATCTGTCTTTAAGGAGGATGTTTCGTTGCGATGGAACGTCTGCATTATTGAAAACAGCGGCTCAGAAAAGACAGGGGGTTAAAAAAGAGCGTGCTTGAGACTGATTTGACGCATTGCGGGAAATAGAGACGTGCGATCTCTTCAGCGAGAAGAATCTCTGGAGAGCTTTAGATGTGCCTGACTGAATTCACGTCGTTAAATTCATACAGCTTAAGCAAGAAAAATTTTAACTTAAGACTGGGAAATAACATCTACGAAACCTGTACATAAATGTATCGATTTAGCAATGAAGACTAAGTAGAAACTAATTCCTTGACAGAACCCTGGACAGATTTTCGGGTAGATAGGTGCAGATGCGCGGCATCTAGGCGATGCCTTACTGCGCCTTTGGTCTAGCATTCCCTAGTCTTAGAACAAACTTTCAGGTCGGACTCAAACTGTTATGTCTTTTAATGAATGCTGATTGCTAAAATTTTGAATAGACCTTTAGCCGTTGCTTAAGGGCGATCATTTGATAATCCATGACTTTTCCCAATAACCCAGTGTCGTCTAAAAAATCGGGAGAGTGACTGCTCTTCTAGCGCAAGGTAAATGGGACGACCGTGGGGGCAGGTGCGAGGGTGCTGGGTCTGCTGCCACTGGTTGAGTAAGGTCTGCATCTCTCTCAGGTCAAGGGTCTGGCCGTTCCGAAGGGCGCTTCGACAGGCGGTTGAAACAAGGGCTGACTGCAATGTTCTACAGTGACTCAGCTCTTGGAGGGCTTCGGCGCAGTCTGGGCGCTGGGCAAGTAGCTGTGGGACGGTTCTGATGGCCCAAAGGTCTTGACCGAAGGGCTCTAAGTCTAAGCCAATCTGCTTCAGGGACTCAATCTGCGGTTCGCTGAGGTGGCGTAGTGTAATCGGCGAGGGGAGGGGGATGAGCTGCCAGTCTTTACAAAGCTGCTCGTACAAGACGCGCTCGTGGGCAATATGTTGCTCAACGAGCCATAGCCCTGCGGGATGTTCCGCCAGGATATAGGTCTGATGTAGCTGGGCGATCGCCCGTAATGTTTCGACATGTAGCCCTGATTGTTCCGGTGTTTGGTTGGCCTCAGGGCTGGGCAGGTCTGAGGAGAGGTTGACGGGGGCAAGGGCATATCGCCCCCGCTGCTCTGCACTTTTGAAAAGAGCAGCAGTCCGGCTCAGGCTATTGTGAAGCGGTAGGTCTTGTAAGGATGGGCCTGGCAAGAATGGGTCTTGAAGCAAGGAATTTGCCAGATGAAGGGACTGGTCAATCTGCGTCATGATGCGCGATCGCCAATCTTCAAGGTGGTGCAGGTAGATATGGGATTTGGAGGCCGTGCGGTTGTAGTCTACCCAAGCGGAAGGAATGTGCAAATGTATCCAGCAGACCGGATACCGATGGCGGGGGAGGGTCTGGCGAAACGCATTCAACATGCTTTGCTCTAGAGGGCCGAGTCCCCTGGTATCCGGTGCGGCATCCATATTGACGGAGACGCGGCGACCATTAACTGCAACCCGAATCCAGTCTGGTTTGTGGCGATGGAGGCGATCGGGTAGGCCTAGGAGCAACTCTAGGGTGCCGCTGAAGGGCACGGTGGGGGCTATGGTAGGGGCAGACTTTGAGGACAGACCTGCGGTGAACTGCTCCAGCGAAAAATTTTGATCTGGGGTGAGTGAGGTTTTGCTGTAGTGCAAATCATCGGGTGAGAGCTTGCGCAGCAACTGCATCAGGGTTGCTTTAGGGCTGCCTGGGGCCAGAGAAAACCAGTCTCGCCCTGCCTGAAAAACCTGCCAGGAGATCTGAGGATGGCACAGGGCGTAGTCGCCAATCATGGACTGAATGGACTGCATGGCCTGCTGGGGGTTTGCCAAGGC
Organism: Thermosynechococcaceae cyanobacterium MS004; assembly: GCA_022402525.1. Taxonomy (GTDB): domain Bacteria; phylum Cyanobacteriota; class Cyanobacteriia; order Thermosynechococcales; family Thermosynechococcaceae; genus JAAURS01. Next base: position 46,066 of record JAKRSB010000113.1, on the reverse strand, counting down.
GTCTTGTCGGGAGGGCCAAGTCTTGAATAGCGCTGTAACGGTAACGGTTGTGCCCACAGCGATCGCTAGCTCCTGGGCCGTGGCGATCGCCCCTTGGCTGGTATAGGTGACGCACCAGCCGGTCTGGCCAGATTCGGCGCGGCTGTAAATTTCAAGCTGACCGAGCTGCGCCAGACTATGAAGCGCTTCCCCCCGAAAGCCTAGGGTGCCTAGCTCGCCCAGGTTGTGAAATGCAGAAAGTTTGCTGGTGGTGTGGGGCAAAGCGGCCTGTAGCAAATCTTCCCAGGTCATGCCACAGCCGTTATCCGTGACCTGCACACGCCCAGCCTGCGGCCAGATCGCAATTTGAAGGCGGGTAGCGCCTGCATCAAGGGCGTTATCAATCAGCTCACGAACCACCGCCCCCAAAGAGTCAATCACCTCTCCTGCTGCAATGCGGTAGACTAGCTCGGCCTTGAGCGGCTGAATAAGACTTGAATGATTGGGGCTGGAATGATTGGGGCTGGAGTGATTGAGGTTGACCATCCCTTTAGTGTAGCGATTGGTCTAGGGCCATAATTGCTGGCATCATAATTGCTAGCGCCGTTTTTTCTTGCTGGGCAGCTCTCGCAGGGATTCGGTGACGGTTTTGATCGTGTTTTCTAGCAGTGAAAGGGGCAGCTCGGTGTCGACTTCAAAAGCGATCGCCACCTGTCGCTGCTCGGAGAGCGGAACAATATAGAACTCAATGTAGGATGTCCCACCATTCCGATTGGACTGCATGAGGATATCTCCCGTCACGGACTGCCCTAAAAAGCGCCGGGTTTGGGTTTGCTGGGGCGGATTGCTAATGCCAAAAAAGTTGAAGCGGGCGTATTCAGCAAGGTCCCTGGGAGAAAGTGAGGCAATCCCGCGCGCGGTGGGGCTAAGGTCGGCAAGTCGCACGGAAACATGGCGGGTTTGGGCGGCAGCAGCGGGGAAAATGATCCCCACGGTCTCACCGCCGAGGGGCTGGAGGGGTGAAAATCCAGCCGGCGCGGAAAAGGTGACGCCGGCTGCCTGGTACTGTTGTACCGTTGTGGACGCTTGGGGCTGGGGCGTTTTAGGTTGTAAATTCTGGGGCTGTAAATTCTGGGGCTGTAAATTCTGGGGCTGTAAATTCTGGGGCTGTAAGTTCTGGGGCTGTAAATTCTGGGGCTGGGAAGTTTGTGTGGGGAGGACGGGTGGTTTTAGCGGCACGCCTCTTTGTGCAAGGGACATTTGAGCCAAGGGTAGGGCGATCGCGGGTTGCCCCACCATCCAGATCAGTCCTGCTAAAGACGCCAGCTTTTGCTTTGTCGTTTGAAAGTTGACAGGACTATTGACCCTTCCGAACATCATGGGCGGCTCCCTTTCTTGTCTACTGACTTAACACCTATCTTCTATAGGTTGGGCTGAATCATGTCTTCAGGACGCACCGCCTGATCAAATTCTTCACCTGTCAGATACCCTAGCTCAAGACAAACTTCCCGCAGGGTTTTGGCTTCGGCATGGGCTTTTTTGGCCACTGCGGCGGCTTTATCGTAGCCTAGCTTCGGCGTTAGAGCCGTCACCAGCATCAGCGATCGCCCTAACAGCTCGCCAATGCGGCTGGTGTTTGGCTCTAGTCCTACCACAAGATGCTCCGTAAAGGAACTGCAGGCATCGGCCAGCAGACGTACTGAGTGCAGCAAGTTGTGGATCATCACGGGCTTAAACACATTCAGCTCAAAATTGCCCTGACTCCCTGCTAAGGCGATCGCCGTATCGTTTCCGATCACCTGCACACAAACCATCGTCATGGCCTCACACTGGGTCGGGTTAACCTTTCCCGGCATAATGGAAGACCCTGGCTCATTGGCTGGCAAAATCAGCTCTCCAAGACCGCATCGGGGGCCAGAACCCAGCCAGCGTAGGTCGTTGGCAATCTTCATCAGAGACGTGGCGAGGGTTTTGAGGGCACCGCTCATCATCACGATCGCATCGTGGGCGGCTAGGGCAGCAAACTTATTGGGTGCCGTCACAAAAGGCAGATCGGTCAGTGTCGCAATGCGCAGCGCCACACGCTCTGCAAACTCAGGATGGGTATTGAGTCCAGTGCCTACAGCGGTTCCGCCTAGGGCTAGCTCGTATAAGTCCGGAAGCGCGTGATTGATCCGGGCGATATTTTGATCAAGCTGATACACATAGCCCGAAAATTCTTGTCCTAGAGTGAGGGGCACTGCATCCATCAGATGGGTGCGCCCAATTTTGACCAGATCTTGATAGGCGTTGGCCTTTTCCGCCAGCGCATCTTTGAGGCGCAGTACGGCTGGCAACAGATTATGGTGAATCACCTCTACCGCTGCGATGTGCATGGCGGTCGGAAACACATCGTTAGAAGACTGCGCCCGATTCACATGGTCGTTGGGATGCACCGGCATCTGCGACCCAATCACGCCGCCCAGTAGCTCGATCGCCCGATTCGCAATCACCTCATTGGCGTTCATGTTGGTTTGGGTGCCGCTGCCTGTCTGCCATACCCGCAGCGGAAAATGGTCGTCCCATCGGCCTTCTACGACTTCCTGCGCCGCAGCCTCAATGGCTTGGGCTAAGTCCTTGGCCAATAGCCCAAGCGCCTCATTTACCCCCGCCGCCGCCTGCTTGATCAGCCCCATCGCCCGGATCATTTCTCGCGGCATTACATCCTGAGCGATCGCAAAATAGGTGAGTGATCGCTGGGTTTGTGCCCCCCAGTAGCGATCGCTCGGCACCTGAATTTCGCCCATCGTGTCGCGCTCGATTCGCATTGACGACTCCATTACAACCATTCCTGGCCATCACTCCCGGTCATCACTCCCGGTCATCATTCTATAAAAGCTTGTAGCCAGTAGTGGCCGATTTATGTGAGCGAGGCTATTATGAGCTTACCTGCATCTGGTAGAGACTTAAACGGTCTTTCAGTATCGGTTCTATCCGGTCTGAGCGGCAGAGCCACAGTTGCTTGGATTCTACTCTCAGGATTTTAATCTCACGACTTTAAAATCTCTTTCAAGAGAGAAGCGGCTTATCAAAGACTTTTATCAACTTTTTGGGCGATACAGACTTAAACATTGCGGCTGCTTGCTAGATTGATTTCTAAGCAGTAGAGAAGGGGCGGTAGATTTTTCTACCGAAAAAGAAAGTTTGGTTTATAGGCGCTTCTGAGCAGCGTGAGCTTGTGACGAAGATTGTCTGTAGCCCTAAATTCCGTTGGAACTGCTCCACTCGGATTTAGGTCGGTTTGGAAATCCTACCCCTTTGTTTTTCACCTGACTCTCATGATGAATTTTTATCGGCTCCTTCGTCCCCGCTCCAGCCATCGGGCCGTTCACGGTTTTACCCTCACGGAGGCGCTGGTCACGGTTGTGGTCTTGGGCATTTTGACCGCGATCGCAGCGCCCACCATTCGATTTGGAAATGCCCCGCTTAAAGACACCAGCAGTCGTTTAGTGGGCAACCTAAAGCTGATGCGAGCCAAGGCTATGTCTCACACCGCTGCCTATCGTCTGCGCGCCGTTCCTGGCACTACTGGAGCCGTTGATTTTAGAGTAGAGCGCGCCGCACTCTGCTCCGATACGGCCTGGACGGCTGACCCTGGCTTTTCCGTGGAAGATGCTCAAGTTGATCGCCCCGTGCAGGTTTCCCAAGTCATGCTCAATGGACAGGGGCAGCCTATCGACAACTGGAGTCTGTGCTATAGCAGTCGAGGGCTAGCCAGCCACAATTTAGAAATGACGCTGAGAGATGAGCAAAGCGGTCAAAAGATTACGGTTTTTCCTGGAGGCGCGATTGATGTCCAGGCAATTCCGTAAGGGCTTACCGCTCCCTACGTTATGCTTCCATCCTTTGGATCAGCATCTAGCACCGCGTGCTTTCTCACATTCCAATCGCCTAGACACCCATCCTCTCATGGCACGAGTCATCACACGAGTCATTGCACGAGGCGTACCTTCTGATGCTGGCAGTCCAGAAGCTGGGCTGACGCTCATTGAAACCATGGTGTCGCTGCTGGTCTTTTTGGCCGTCATGGCAGGGGTGGTTCCGGTCTATATGACCTACCGACTCCAGACGCTCCAAAATCCAGTCCGCACTGGAGCGGTAGCCGTCTCGCAACAGGTCATGGAAGAAATTCGCCAAAATCCTGCAGTGGATACGCTGCCCTCCTCAGGGGCTTTCAACACGACACCTGCCCCTCAAAATAAAGCCCTTGATAATCTAGCCGCCTACGGTAAAAACTATCGCGCCACGATCTACTACTGCGAAAAGGCAGCGTTCTGCGATACCAATTCTCGATACGTTCGGGTAGCGGTTTTTCAAAAATTTGAGAACGGCACTGTGAGCTCAGCACCAGTGTACGAAGTCTCCACCATTTATACAAAATTTGATGCCCAGTAATGGGTTAGGCGCTATGTATCCGTTTTCTTTACGCAATAGGTACCCAGCGAGACATCTCGCTGAACAGCGTGCTGGTTATCCCGCCGGACTTTCGCTGCTGGAGCTGCTGGTCACGGTGGTCATTTCGACGGTCATTCTCAGCGTTTCGCTGGGGGTGATTGTGAGCCAGCGGCGACAGCATCTCAATCAGCAGGCCAACACCGATACGGGGCAAACCCTTCGGGCTGCGATGGACATGATTGGGAATGACATTCGCCAAGCAGGCGAACAGATTGGGGCGGGGACAAGGCTACCTGTCTTGAGCTTATTGGATGGGGCAGCTAGTGCGCCGGATCGGCTTGTACTGCAGCGGAAGCTGATTGCTTTGGAGCTGAATGTGTGCAGTGACATGGCTGCAGGGTCGCCTACCGCAATCCTGGTGGCGGACAAAAATAATCCAAACTGCATCTACAGCGATGGGGACACCAATGGGGTGCCGGACGATGTCCAAGAATGGACGACTTTTCGCTGTCAGCAAGATGATGTGGATGGCTGTCAGACCACCACGCCTCCTAACTGTCAGCAGGCTGGGGGGAGCGATCGCGAATGTGCTTGGGCCTATCTCTATGATCCGGTGAATGGTCGGGGAGAGTTTTTTGTCTACGCCGGGGAACGCCCCAACCCCAGCAATGCGGATCAGTATCAGGTCAATATTCAAACTATTCCGGCCCAAACCACCTTTGCCAACGCCTACCCTGCAGCAAACCGTCCTAAGCTGTATCTCCTAGAGCAGCGCCAGTATTCCTTGTCTGCCCCCGATGCTAAAGGCGATCGCACCCTTCAGCTTCAGCTCACCGATGCGCGAAATCGCGTCACCTACGCCGTGGTCAATCGGCTCCGGGACTTTCAGGCTAAGGTTCTATCCCCATCGGGCTGGGTCGATCAATTTAATGCTGGTAGCCCACCCTTTGAAAACTGGCAAGCCACCCAAGCCGTCGAGGTGCGCTTGCAATCTGCCAATACGGGGCCTGATGCCCCATCGCCTCTACAGACTTTTACCTCGCAATTTTACCCGCGAAATAGTAATTCGAGACCCTAGTCTTTCAAGTCCCCAATTTTTTTAAGTCCCCAATTTTTTTAAGTCCCCAATCTTTCAACTCCCTAGTTTTCCGAGATCCAAGATCATGAAACCTCAGCGCTCAGCAGAACGATACTTACTTTGGCTCCTGGTACGTCTTCAGGGCGGTGCTCAGCGCCAGGGTGGCTATACCCTGGTAGTCACTATTGCGATGCTGCTGATCCTATCTGTGCTGTTGGTTACCTATGCCATCACCAGCAAGGTGGATAACGCCAGCTCCATGTCTTCAGCCAAAAGCAATACGGGATTCTATACAGCAGAGGCGGGACTCAACCTTAGGGCCAAACAGATTCGTAATAAATTTGAAGGCTACAACCGCCCCACTGGAAACTCTCCTGGAGACTGGAAAGCCTGCCTGGACGCAAATCCCAGCAATGACGGCACCGGAGACTTTGCCTGCCAAACGGAATCCGCTGCGTTTCAGACTGGCAACACCAAAGATGCAGCGGCCAATCAAATTGGCGCGCAGAGTGCTACTACCTTTATGCTCGAAGCGCCCAATAATCCGATCTCTGTCATTATTCCGCAAACCGAAACCTATGGAGGGCTGAGCGCCCAAGAATACCGCTATGACGTGATTTCTGTGGCGCGGGATAACCAGACCAACCCCAACCCCACTGCGATCGTCAAGATGCAGTTTAAGAGCCGTCTGATTCCGCTGTTCCAGTTTGCGGCCTTCTATGAGGAAGATATGGACTTCACCATTCCGCCTACGATGACGGTGAATGGTCGCGTCCACAGCAATAACGATCTGTATCTGAACGCGGCGGTGGGCAACACTTTAGCCATTACGGGGCAGGTCACAGCGGCTGGTAGTCTGTACCGAGGACAAAAATCTTCCGATGTCTGCTCCGGCACCGCTAGCATATTTGACTTGAGCAATCAGCGAGAACTGGCCTGCACGGGCACTCGTCAGAACTTTTTAAGCGCCAGCCTCACGCCCTGGAATAATCAAATCCAGGTGGGGTTAACGCCCCTCGAAATTCCAGAACCCGACAGCTTTGATGCGGCTCCTGGCAAGCTTTATTGGGACAATGCTGACCTCAGAGTTGCCCTGAATGTGGCCGATGGGTCTATTGAGGTTGTGGGGCAGGATGGTGTGGCGGTGCCCAGCCAGCTAAACGGAACCTGCACGATCTCCCAAACCACCCTAACCCAGCCCGCCGCTGCTGGTGCAACCGTGGTGCAGGTCAGCAGCAATAACGGATTGGCGGTAGGCAATATCGTCACCTTGGGGAGCGATCGCAATGCCTACGTGATTGACAGTATTTCTGGTTCCAGCATTACCCTGACGCGCGGGCTAAAGACGGCGATCGCAGCCAACACCACCCTGCAAAGACCCGTCGTTTCGTTCTCTGACAAAACCTTCAAAAACTACCGCGAGAAGCGCGGCGCAAAAGATCGCCTTGACCATACCCCCATCCAGATGCTCAACGTTGATGTACGAGGACTTCTGGGCTGTGCCAGCACCCTGATGGGTAAGCCACTGGATGAAGATTCGGACGGTGGACTGGTGTGGTTTTTGACGGTCAAAGGCAGCAATTCCAACACCATTAACGACTATGGGGTACGCATTTACAACGGACGAGATCTCGTCACGCCAGTCGGCGGTAAAAGCATTAAAGGCTTATCGGTGGTGTCGGATCAGGCCGTTTATATTCACGGCGACTACAACTGCGGCGCTACCTGCAATAACGGCAACATTGATGACGATGAGCGCAAACCCGCAGCGGTCATGGCAGATGCAGTGAATGTCCTTTCTAATAACTGGAACCTTGACGATTCTGCCAGTGACAAGCTCATTAGTACCTTCAACGGTACGCCTACTGTTCTCAACATCGGACGTCCGGCTTCCCCCACAACCGTCAATGCCGCAGCGTTAAGTGGAAATGACATTACTGGTGGCGTAAGCCGTGGTGGACAGAATGGGGGGATCAACTCCGAAAGCGGGGGAGTCAATAACTATTTTCGGTTCCATGAGGACTGGCGCAATGCAAATGACGGATCAAACGCCATTGTCTTTACCTATCAAGGCTCAATGGTGAGCCTTGGCAAGTCTCGGAAGATGAATGGCGCGTTCTGCGGCAGTGGCTCAACGGCAGACTGCAATATCTATAACCCGCCGATTCGCAACTGGCGTTATGACCCTCGGTTTAACGATGCGGCCAATCTGCCGCCCCTGACGCCCCGTGCTGTCTATCTCCGGCAGGAGCGCTTTACGCGAGACTTTGAGCAGACGGCGCTGGGTTTACCTCTAGTCCAACCTCTAAGTCAGGTATTTGGGAAATCTCAATCGCGATCGCCATTAGGATTTGCTCGGTGGGCGAATGGGTTTTCTCTGGCGCTTAAGGGGCAGCGGCTAGGCGCTCTGGCAGCGCTTCGGCCTATGTGGCCCTAGGCGCGGGAACGGAGTAGAGGCTTGAGCACGGAATTCCTGGGATTGAGACCCAGTGCTTATTTCGCTTTTGTATGAGATTATGCCAAGGCATCTTCTTGTATTGATTCCTGATGCATCTATTCACCTAAGGTCTGTTTTAATAACTTATGTGCATGGCTAAATGATCAAACCTCCGATAGATTTGGGTACTATTCAATCAGGATTAGAACCTCAGCGCCATTAATTGAGCGCCCTCAATCGCAAGATCTAGCCCAGCTTCAATTTTTCTGTGCTTATCTCTCTCAATTTATTGTTTTTAAGCTTGTTAATTTCAATCTCTTACTCTCAACTTGTTAATCTCAACGATTGCCTGTGATTTTTATGGTTTTGATTTGATGGGCTTGCACTTATAACTTGTGTTTCTAACCTCTGCTCATCCCCTGAATCTTTCTAAACAGACTTTGCGATCGCAATGCCTGTTTTTGAGATCAGCAGAAGCTTAAGGATGGCTCAAGCTAAGTCAAACCCATTATTCCATCAAACTCATTTTTATTTAGCTCTTGAACGTCCTGTGAACAGCGGTTAAGTCAGTGGTAACTTCACTCAACTTTTTCTCCAAATCCAATCAACGCTTAGGGGTCGAACTCACGCCTGAGCGGGTGAATCTCATTCAACTCGAAGACGGCAAGAAGGGCGTTAAAATTAGCGCCTTTATTTCACTCCCTCTGCCGGAAGGTGCCTTTCAGGATGGACGCATCACTGACCCTGATGCGATCGCTGAGGTACTGCGAGAAGGGCTAACCGACAAAAGAATCAAAACCCGCAAAGCCGTTAGCGCGGTGCCTGTGGGTGAGTCAGTCATCCGGCTTATCCGGCTACCCGCAGAGCTAGATGATTTTGAGTTAAGGGATATGGTTCTTAATCAGGAAGCTGCCCTTTATCTCCCCTTCTCGCGGGAAGATGCCGATGTAGACTTCCAAAAATTAGACACGGACATCGACGAAGACGGCATTGAGCGGGTTGAAATCTTATTGGTCGCCACGCCAAGAGACATCACAGACAGCTATCTCAACGTTTTTGAGCGGGCTGGACTCCAGCTTAAGGTCTTGGAAGTGAGCAGCTTTTCTTTGCTGCGCACCCTCTACAGCCAGCTCCTTCAGTTTTCCGTCGGGGAAGCCGTTGCCCTCGTCAATATTGACTGTGATGGCTCAGAAATTAGCGTTGTGGTGGATGGAGTGCCGCAATTTAACCGCAAAATTCCCATCGGTACCCACCAGCTCCAGAGCGCCCTCAGCAGAGCCATGAACCTGCCGCAATCTATGGGCGCGGACTTGCTCCAGGGTATGAGCGTTCCCCTCAACGCCAGCGCCACCGAAACCCTTACAGAAGATGCCACAAACCCCAGTGCGGCGGCGATTCTGCGAATGCTGGGTGACTTGTCCGATGAATTACGCCGCTCGATTGACTTCTACCTCAATCAAGGGGATGACCTTGAAATTAGTCAGGTGTTTCTCTCCGGGCCAGGGGCAGGCATTGGCCAAATCGACGAGTTTTTCTCTGTTCGTCTCGGCTATCCATCATCCCTTGTGGATCCAATCGAAGCCCTTGGAATTCAAAACTTTGATGAGGTGCCTGTGGCCCAGCGCCCCTCACTCGGCATTGTGATGGGCCTTGGATTGAGAGAGGTATAACCCCATGAACAGAATTGACATTAACCTTCTCAATGATCGCCCTGAGTACAGCATGGGCAGTACCGCCCAGCGTGCGGTCAGTACCGACGACAAAACGCCTTTGATTTTGGGCGGTGCGCTTGCTGGAGGGCTGGTTGGTCTTGTGCTGCTGCTGCTGGGTGGGTTAAGTCTCTACAATCAGCAGCTCGCTAGCAAAAATGAACAGCTTGAATCGGATCTCAATAAACTAGCTCCAGAGCTGGCTAAGCTGGCCGACCTTGAGGCCAAAGAAAAGGTGGTTCTGGCCGAGACTGCCGCCTTGGCTAAGGTTTTTAACCAAATTAAGCCTTGGTCTGCCACGCTGCAGGACTTGCGCGATCGCGTGCCACCCACGCTGCAAATCACCAGTATTGAGCAGTCCGTCTCCGCCGCCGAGCAGCCTGCCGACGCTGCCCAGCCCGCGCCTAGTCCCAGCCCAGCCCCTGAGGGCCAAGCGGCAGCTCCACCGCCGCCACCCCCCAATAATGACCTCAAAATCAGCGGTAATGCGCTCACCTTTAGCGACATCAATGACTTTGAGCTAACGCTGCGGAAATCTCCATTCCTTAAGCCAGAAGAATCTAAGCTCATCTCTTCTCAGCGCGAAGTGGACAGTCAGTCTAAAGCGTCCCTTGTTAAGTACGAGATCCAAACCCAGCAGAATGATGTGCCTGCATCAGAGCTATTGCAGGTTCTCAATGCCAAAGGCGCAACTGGCCTCGTCGCCCGTATCGAAATTCTCAAGCGCCAAGGAGTGATGAACCCATGACCTTCTCTGAACGTTATTCACCGGATACGGTTTCCAGTGAGCCTTCCTACCCCTCCGCCTTCGGCATCTCCTTTACGCCCAGCGTTAGCGGCCTTCTGCTCGCAATTGTGGGCGCTGGGGCGGCTGGCTGGCTAGCGCTCAACTTCATTGGCCCCAAGCTTGCGGAAACTCAGGAACTGAGCAACAGCATTAGCCAGAAAGAGCAAAACCTTGCCAGCCAGCAGCAAACCCTTCGCGATATTCAGGCGATCGTGGCGCGGGTCAACCAGGCACAGGCCAAAAACAGAGAAGTGCGGGGCCTATTCTCAACCCAGCAATCTTTGGCAACGCTCTTGCTAGACCTCAACCGCATCATCGTGTCGAGTCGGGCTGAGCTGCAAAAATTTACCCCTGACTATGCCACCTCCGGCACCCTAGCGGATAGCTCCTTGGGGCCAGAGCTAAACGGCAAGCTCAAGCGTCAAGTCACCGATGTTGCCTTTGAGGGGAACTTTACCCAAACCCTAGAAATTATGAGAGCCATTGATCGGCTCCAGACCGTCTTGGTGCTGCGGGACTTCAAAATGACCCTCAAGCCCGCCGCCTCTGGCCCCAACGCCACCCCAGACAACATTGTGACCTCTAGCTTTAAGCTCTACGCCTATGTTCCATTGACCGAAGAAGAATTAGCCGCTGCCCGTGCGCAAGAGGCCGCTGCCGCCAGCCAACAGCCACCGGAGGGTAGCCCACCGCCAGCGCAGTAAGCAGCTAGCACAGTAAGTAAGGAGCGCAGGGATGCTCCGATAAGCTTTGATAGGCTTCTAAATCGACCTCTTCTTACAAACCTTTTCAAGTTTTTCGTTCTTCAGCTTGCATTTTTGAAACAACAGGAGTCTAGGGTGAACTGGGATCTTAAACGCTACGGACTTGCAGTCGGCTCCGCCGCTGTTCTTATGGCGATGCATCAGCCTGCACAGGCAGCACAAACAGAAATTACCGGAGTTCAAGTCACCCCAGCAGGCCAGGGGTTTGAACTGGTTCTTAAAATTCAAGGAAACAGCCGCCCGCCCATTTTTACCGTCAATCGGGGAAATGCCTCCGTTGCCGATATCAATAACGCGCAGTTGCGCTTACCTACTGGACAGTCTTTCAGTCAGCCCAACCCGGCTGCTGGCGTGAGCGGCGTTGAAATTCGACAGCTTGATGCCAATACCGTGCGCATTACCGTCCAGGGCAATAGCGCTGCCCCCTCCAGCGACCCCGTGCGTCGGGACGATCGCCAAGGGCTATTAGTCTTGCGCTTTAACCCCGCTGGCTCCCTGGGTAATTCCGCCACCAGCAACAACACGCCCAGCGTCGGCCAGTCACCCAACGTTGCACCACCCTTTCTTAAGCGTGCTTCAGCCCCCCCTGTAGGCGATATTGCCGTCGGGGCAATTAATGCCGCCTCTGACACCATCGACCTCAACAGTACCCAAGTCATTCCCAAGCTATTGTTGCGGAACGCTCCAGTCCGTGAAGTCTTGACCCTCCTGGGCCGAGCTTCTGGGGTTAACGTAGCCTTCGCCGAAGGAGAAGCGACTGGTGATGCTGCTAGCCCCAGCGGCCCCACCATCTCTTTAGACATTGAGAATGAATCCGTGCAGGATGTGTTTAACTACGTCCTGCGGCTGTCTGGCCTAGACGCGAATAAAGTCGGCAACACCGTATTTGTGGGTAAAACCTTACCCGGTGACGCCCAAAATCGTATCGTCCGTACCCTCCGACTCAACCAGCTCCGCGCTACCGGCGGCACCAAGGTCACAAACTCCCTTATTACTAAATCCAGCATTGGCGGTCAAATTAATACTGGTAGTGCGGCCGAAGGCAGCAATCTAACGGGTGACTCAACCTCAGCCTCAACCACCACACGCGGCTCAGGCTTTGAAGAAACCTTTGAAGAAAAGGGTGCGAGAGAAATTTTAGAATCCTATGGTGCCAATGGCGGCGCAAGCGCCAGTGGAGCAGGAGCTTCTGCTGACTTACTCAAAGGATTGCAGGTAGTTGCCGATGGCCGCACCAACACCGTGACGCTGATTGGCTCACCTCGCAAGGTTGAAATTGCGGCAGGCATCTTGCAGCAGCTCGATATTCGCAAGCGGCAGGCCGCTGTCAACGTCAAGATTGTGGACGTTAACCTTGCCAAAACCAAAGAAGCTTCCACCGATCTTCAGTTTCGCGTAAATGACTCTCTTGGTTTCGGTTTTAGACCAACAGCTACCGGAACAAGCGGGTTTGGAGTTGTATTAGGCGCAGCGACTGCCCCATTTACCGGAGGACTAACAGCGCTCACCAATCAGGTTTTAGGTTCACTTTTGGTTTCTATCCAAAATGACAATGCCAAAATTTTGACCAATCCAACATTAATTGTCCAAGAAGGGAGTTCCGCTCAGGTTAATCTGACCCAAGAAATTTTCTCTGGTATCATTTCCGAGCAAACTAATTCAGCTAGCGACTCCGGCGGAACGACAACAGGCACGACAACTAAGCCTAATATTCGTCAAGCAGGCGTTATCTTTAACGTTACGATTGATCGAATTGATGACAATGGGTTTGTCACATTAAACTTAGCGCCTGAGGTCAGTGCGCCTTCAGGAGAGTTTGAAGCTCAAGGGACAACGGGCACCTTGATTAGTCAGCGCCGCTTAGAAACTGGCAAAATTCGGCTGCGTGATGGCCAAACTCTGGTGCTCACAGGGATTATTCAAGACACCGATCGCAGAACGGTCAGTAAAGTCCCCATTTTGGGAGATATCCCCTTACTGGGTCAGCTTTTCCGCCGAGAATCCGGAGAAAAAGGCCGTCGGGAACTGGTTGTCATTGTCACGCCTCGCATTCTGGATGACTCTCAGCAGTCGGCTTTTGGGTATCAATACAGCCCTGGAGCAGATGTTCAGCAACTACTGAATAAATAACCTGCTGCAAGTTTGCTGCAAGCTCTAACTGCAACCTGAATGACGTGAGGTCAACAAAAAACAACCGCCCCTCATCCTCCCATCTTCCTTCTCCCTAAGGAGAAGGAAGGGCCATTAAAAATCAAGCTTTTTAAGCCTCTCGCCTTTGGGTGAGGGGTTTGGGGTGAGGGGCTTCAAGCGCATAATTAAACTCACATCTAACAAGCTCGTGAAAGGGTAACGTTTGATCACTAGACCTTAGTCAGCAAATTGGAAATTCCGAAGTCCCTCAATTAAGCTGCTTGAAGCTGAATCAGAGCCTGAAATTACAACTTTTCTCCCCTGCTCAGAATGGGTCAAAGCAATCTGTATAAATGACTGAGGCTGCTCAACGAGTCGCATCGGCCACTCGATCGCCACAATCCCCAAAGGCACCTCCAACCCCTCCCAATAGAGCTCTGGGTGAAGTTCCTCGACTTCTGGGGAGCTAAGGCGATAGAGGTCAAAGTGATATAGGGGAACTCGCCCTTCAGGGTACTCCTGCACCAAGGCAAAGGTGGGACTCACGATCGCCTCTGTAATGCCCAGCCCCGCACCGATCGCCTGCACCAAGGTCGTCTTACCGCTGCCCAAATCCCCCTCCAGTAACAGCACAGTCCCCGTATCGAGGGTTTGTCCTAAGTAAACCCCCAGAGACTGAGTTTGGGCTAGAGTTGCCAATTCTAGGGCAATAGAGCTGCTGTTTAGCATGAATTCAATCAGCGATTCGATCCATTATCCATTGTCAGGCCCATGCTCAGATCCACTCTTAGACCCACGTTCAGGGACGCTCAAGGACTGTACCGCTTCAAGACGCTGTAAGGATAGCGTTGCCGCCGCTTCAACCTGGGCATGTTCATCTTTGGCCAAATACTTCAGCGCCGAAACGCTTTTAGGCGTAGGCAAGTTGCCCAAAGCTTCGGCTAGCCGCTGCCGCACCAGCCAGTCCTCAGACTGCACAAAGGCCAGCATGTCGTCCACCGCCTCCACGGCCTTAATTTCACCCAGCGCCGCGATCGCAGCCTGCTGAATCACCACCGTATCGCTCTTGAGCGACTGCATTAAAACTTCGCGAGCGCGCGGGTCTTTTAAGTTGCCCAGAGACACCGCCGCACTAAACTGCACCAGCCAGTTGGTGTCTTCCATCAGCGTCCGCACCAGTGGCTCAAAGGCGCGTGCGTCAGCCAGGTAGCCCAAAGCCCCCGCCGCCGATGCGCGAATGCTGTAGTCTCTGTCGGCCAAGACTTCAATCAATAGCTCGTAGCATTCAGGGGTTTGCTTAATACCCAAGGCAAACACTGCCATTGAGCGAATATCAATGCTGGGGTCATGCAGCACTTTTTTAATCAGCGGCACCGCATCCTCCGGCGAAACATCTCGCAGCGCCGCCAGCGCCAGCCTGCGATCGCGGGTGCTTTCACTATCAAGCTGCTGGGAAATTTCCTGGAGGTTAGGCACAGTCATTTTTGTTACAAAAATTTATACTTTCTTCAGTATAGTCTGTAACCGTTCAGGATTGGTGTCGAGCATTGAAGGGAGTCGTGCTCTATCTTTGCATCATCTCTAGTGTTTCTAATGTTTAGTGATGCGCTTTTGGTGATGTGCTCTTAATGATGCGTCTCAATCCTCTCTATAGTGGAGTGAACGCAATAGCCCCGCTTTCCCTCATTGGAAATTGGGAAACCTATAATCAGGGGTAAAGGACGCCTTAACTCAAACCTCCATGACTTCTTCTGAGTTTCCCATCCCACCCATGCAGGCCGATGTTTCCACCCTTGACGCTGAAACCTCCAGGCCAACAACATCAGCGCTTGACGCGGCCAGCCCTGCCAGGACTGAGCTAGAGCCTGACCCAGATGACCTGCCTGACGACGTAGAGATGTCCCTGTTTGACCATCTTGAAGAGCTGCGTCAGCGCATCTTTTACGCGCTCCTGGGAGTTGTAGGCGGAGTTGTGCTGTGCTTTTGGCAGGTGAACTGGATTGTCAAAGCGCTAGAGCTGCCAGCCAACGGGGCTAAGTTTTTGCAGCTTGCGCCAGGGGAGTATTTTTTTGTCTCCATTAAAGTGGCAGGCTACAGCGGCATTCTGGTTGCCAGCCCATTGATTTTGTACCAGATTATTCGCTTTGTGCTGCCCGGTCTAACCCGACGGGAGCGGCGCTTTTTGGGGCCGATTGTGTTTGGGTCGTCGATTTTGTTTGCAGCGGGACTGGGGTTTGCCTACATTGCCCTCATTCCGGCTGCGCTCAACTTTTTTATTCAGTACGGCGGTGAAGTCGTTGAGCAGCTCTGGTCGATTGATCGATACTTTGAGTTTGTGCTGCTGCTGATGTTTAGTACCGGGCTAGCGTTTCAAATTCCGGTCATTCAGCTTTTGCTGGGGCTGGTGGGCATTGTCTCCGGCAAGCAAATGCTGGCGGCTTGGCGCTACGTGCTGTTAGGGGCGGTGGTGCTGGGTGCTGTCCTGACACCCTCTACTGACCCGCTCACTCAAAGCTTGCTGGGTGGTGCGGTGCTGGCGCTCTACATGGCAGGCACCGGATTGGTGCTGGCCTTACGGCGTTAACTAAGGCGTTAATTAAGGCCTTAACTAAGACCTTAACTAAGGCAGGACTAAAAATCCTCAATGATCCACTCCGAGGCTCTTTCCCCTAGCTCAAGGGGGATGCTGACCGCCTTGCCAAGACGAGGCCGATCGCGGGTGGTTTGGATATAGTGAATCACCTGGGGAAAAGCTCCCCAGCCCTGGAGATAGGTGGCGATCGCTTCGAGATGGTCTTGGTATTCCTGCACGGTCATGGGGAAAGAGGCCTGCTCCAGATAGCGCCACATCACCTGCACAAAGATTTTGCCCTGCGTCCGCCGGAGCTGCACGTCGTAAGACTTACCCCATTTTTCTAACAGCAGACGCTGAAGATGTTCTGCATTCATGGCAACCTCCTTCCGCGATTGGTTTTGAGGGATTAACTTTGAGGAATTAACGTTGAGGAATTGGGTTTCAGAGATGAATCCTGAGAGATGAACTCTGAGAGATGAACTCTGAGAGATGCGTCAGCTTGAATCCTAACGCTTAACGGTTCCGCTGGGCCTTTACCCCTCGCGCCAGCGCTGCTTCTGGGGTTAGCTCCTGGGCACACCCAACACAAACAGCGCCGCAAAAGACTCAGAGGGCGATCGCTCAGCTCTTACATTTGTTTACATTTAGGATGAAAATACCGGGCATCAAGTGAGATAATGTGTCAAGAAATGTAATGGTGCCCCTCGGATTCAACCTGCATCTTTGCGGGGGTATCTTGGTGAAGGCATCTCGCAGGCTGCCAAGTTGTGGAAAAGAGCCTTGAGGGAAAGAAGCGCATTGTCTCTCAGAAAGGGCCTTTAGAAAGGGCTCTCAGAAAGGGCTCTCAGAAAGGGCTAGGGTGCTCACAGGTCATAAAACGCACATCATAAACATACAAGAAGCGACATTTATCATGGCTCAAGTTTCTGGATCTCCTGACGTGCCCGATATGGGGCGTCGTCAATTTATGAACTTTTTGACCTTTGGTGCAATCACCGGAACTGCCCTGGGTGGGCTGTATCCGGTTGTGCAGTACTTTATTCCAGCGGCCAGCGGCAGTGCTGGTGGTGGACTCATTGCAAAGGATGCCCTAGGCAACGATATCGTCGTCAGCGACTATCTGACGACCCATGCAGCAGGCGATCGCTCCCTAGCTCAAGGCTTTAAAGGAGATCCAACCTACGTCGTGGTAAAAGAAGACCTCACCATCGAAAGCTACGGCATCAATGCAGTCTGCACCCACCTTGGATGCGTGGTGCCCTGGAATGCCGGACAGAACAAATTTATGTGCCCTTGTCACGGCTCTCAGTATGACGAAACTGGCAAAGTGGTGCGTGGCCCTGCCCCCCTCTCTCTTCCGCTGGTTCATGCTGGAGTGAATGAAGCAGACAAGCTGGTGTTTACACAGTGGACAGAAACCGATTTCCGGACAGATAAAGAGCCTTGGTGGAGCTAACTGAGCCAGGGCCAGTCTCTAAAGCTCCGGCTCGGCGTTGCTAAGCCCAGTACCGCCCGCCTGACTCCCCTTGACCCCAACCCCTTGCATTGCAGTTCCTGAACCACTGAAACTTCTGAACCTCTGAAATTCCTGAACCACTGAAACTTCTGAACCATAATGAAGCGAACCTTAATTTCTAAATTATCCCTAACCAAACTGTCCCAAAGAAGCCTTCAGCTTCTGGCTGCTCTTGGTATTTTTTTGGCTACTAGCCTCGCGCTTCCACTGACAGCGCAGGCTTATCCGGTTTTTGCGCAACAGGCTTACGAAAATCCGCGTGAAGCAACGGGTCGGATTGTTTGTGCCAACTGCCACTTGGCTCAAAAGCCCACCGAAATTGAAGTGCCTCAGTCGGTACTGCCTAACACGGTTTTTGAAGCCGTGGTGAAAATTCCTTACGATACGTCAGTTCAGCAAGTCCTTGGCAACGGTGAAAAAGGCCCCATGAACGTGGGTGCCCTGCTCGTGCTGCCCGAAGGGTTTGAGCTAGCGCCATCAGACCGTATCCCTGAGGAGCTTCAGGAAAAAGTTAATGGCCTGTACTTCCAGCCCTATAGCGAAGACAAGAAAAATATCATTGTCATTGGGCCAATTCCCGGTGATGAGCATCAGGAAATTGTCTTCCCCATTCTTTCTCCAGACCCCAATACAAACAAAGCGATTCACTTCGGAAAGTATGCGGTTCATGCCGCAGGGAATCGCGGTCGCGGTCAGGTTTATCCCACGGGTGATAAGTCCAACAACAATATCTTTACTGCGCCCGCTTCTGGCGTCGTGACTGAAATTGCAGATGGAGATGCGGGTAGCCATGTGGTGACGATCGCCGCAAGCGATGGCCAAAAGGTCACGGAAACCATTCCCGCTGGCCCTACTTTGGTCGTCACTAAAGGCCAGCAAGTCAATAATGGGGATGCGCTGACGGACAATCCTAACGTGGGTGGCTTCGGTCAACACGACACCGAAATTGTGCTCCAAAACCCCACACGGGTGAAGTGGCTGATTGCGTTTTTTGCGGCAATCATGCTGTCTCAGACCCTGCTGGTGCTGAAGAAGAAACAGGTTGAAAAGGTTCAGGCTGCTGAACTAAATTTCTAAGCTGTACTACTCAGCCCAGGATTTCAGGTATAGGCTGAGCTGATTCTTTCCAATAAAGGCGCTGCAGAAAAATCTGCGGCGCTTTTTTAGTTCATTGGAGACTAGCCCAATAGAGAGGCCGAAGGGTATGGGAAAGACGGTTGATGTTTCTCCTGAAGCTGCTGGAGGGTAAGGGCGATCGCAGTGGTGCGCTCTAGCATTCCCATGTGTCCACAGTTAGGAATTTCGATCACGTTGGTTTCTCCAGCCCGAAAGCTCGGATGAAAGCTGGCGAGATGATAGACGTACTTTAATTCCATCACCTGATCTTCTTGTCCCCCCAGAAAATACACCGGCTGCTGAAGCTGAGCTACCACCTGCGGTAAAAGATGAATTTGCTCTGGAGCCGTTGAGTCTAGCAAAGACTGAAGCGCTGCTTCTGGTTGGGCTGCTACAAAATCTATTGCGCGCTGCCGCCCCCAGTGTCTTGCAAGGGGCCGATGCACCATGATGCGACTGAAGGCTAAGTGAAGGAGCGGCACCGAAGACAGCCAGCCCGGACGAAACTTGATCATTTGTTGCCCTGCCCCTCGAAAGCGCTCAAAGGCTTCTTTCACGTAAATGCCGCCCCCAGAATTGAGGCAAACAACGCCTTGAACGGTCTCAGGGGCGATTGCACCTGCCCAGAGGGCAATACTGCCACCCAAGGAGTGCCCCACCACCCAGACTTTAGAGAGATTGAGGGCTTCGAGCAGCGCAACTAGGTCTTGCGCGTAGGCCGCAGGGCTATAGCGCGTGGGGGTATGGTGCAGACTAGGGTGGAGATGAGGGCCCAGGCTGAAGGGTGAATGGGCGATCGCCAAGTTTTCTGGCCCTAAACTTTCTTGCCAAGAGAGGGAGTCTTTCTGCGGAATAGGCCGATCCACTTCCTGAGATGCCCCAAACCCTCTGAGATCGTAGGTTAGGCACTGATAGAAGGGCGACAGCTTTTGGACGAGCGGCTGCCAGTAGTGCCGACTCAGCAACCAGCCATGTACAAATACAAAGGTGGGTCTGCCCTCCACCGCATCCGTTAACTCGTATGCGTGGGGCACCCCTAAAACATCAATGCTTGGCATAGGCGTATCTGACAGGATGCGTGATCTTCACACGGGCCGACCTTTTCCATCTTGCCTCTCAAAGGCGATCGCTGTCTACAGGAGCGCAACATTCCCGCAGAAGAAACGATTGATCTGAAGCTATCTTTATTGCTCTCTTTATTGAGACGTCCTGCCTGAGTGCTAAGTGCCCCCTGCCCGATCTTGGACGAACCCCTCGCAACTGGATTTTGAGGCAAGTTTGAGGCAGCTATGCGGCATTGAGGATAGCTTTAGAGTTGAACTAGATCCGAATATCCCGTTAACAGCTCATCATCCGTGAGACTGTCGCTAGTGTCTTGAGGGCTCCAGATGAGCTCAAAGGTCATCAGGTATTCAGTCGGCAGAGCTGCCAAGGTTTCAAGAACATGCTGAAGTTCGTCTACGGACTGAATTTTGTCAAACAGGGGCTGATCGTGGGCAGACCCCACTAAGAAGGTCACAACGATATAGGCCGCTGGCCCCTCTTCTAAACCTGCAGCTTGAATGGCGGTCTGCCGCTTGCTGCCGCCTACGTTGACGAGGGTTTCGGCACTGAGCTGCCGACGCTGCTCAATGGATAGTTTATTGGCCAAGCGCTCTGCTTCTAGGGCATCTCGTGCCACTTGAGAGCTAGCAGAGACATGAGTCCAGTATTCCGTATGGCGCAGTAAGGCGAGGGCTGACTCCTGCAAGAGCTGTAGAAGCCCCTCGGAAGTTTCTGTATCTACCGCTAGGCTGAGGGCGCTGAGTTCGGCCTGAAGCTCACGGGCTTGAGCGTAGAGTGCAATCTGCACTTTGCTGACTGTAAAAATATTGTTGTCTACTTCGCTCGCTCCAGAGACAAGGCCGCTACTGCTTCTGCGCTTGTGCAGAACCCACAAAAACGCAGCGATAACCAATCCGCCTAAAATGAGCCGCACTAGCAAAACAGAAAAGCCGCCCTCAGAATCGTAGGATGAGGCCCGGTAGTTTGGCTGGCCGTAGGGTACAGGGACAAAGACAGGCCCACCGCCACCATAGTTAGGGCGTGGCTGTGAGCGCCGGAAAGAGCCCCCGCTGCGGGAGGGAGAAGAGCGCCGGAAAGAGCCGCCGCCTGCGCGTCCTCCAGTGCGTCTCGCGATCGCTATTTCTCCGACCTGTAGGGCGCTGAAGGAGGTCTGGCTGGGATGGTGGGGCGCTAGGGTCAGCAAGGTTCCTAGACTTGTCACCAGAGCAGTGCAGGCAAGTTGAAGGGAAAAAAGCTTGACGTTTTTCATGGAGGTTTTATGGACGAGGTTGGATGGATGCTACCCCAGTAAGGCGCTTGTCTATTCCTTAGTGTGCCTCGGTTGTGTCTCGGTTGTGCCTCTACTTTATCAACTACTGTGACGAGACTGGTTTGGCGTAGACTCAGTGAGATATAGAGATTCAGTGAGATGCAGAGATTCAGTGAGATAGAGATTGGCTAGGGCTGACTTGAGCTAAACCAGAAGGAATCCGCGATCGCACGGTTTGGACTGGAGGATGGATTGGAAGATGACTTGGAGGTTGGCGGGATCTGGTGTTCTGCGGAGGGGTTGATGAGGACGGAGTGCTGCTGCCAGTTGGGGAGTTGATGCAGGCGGCGCTTAACACGGCTCGGAATACCGTCGCCGTAAAGCAAATGTCCCTGACCGACGAGGACGACCACTTTACGGTCTGGGTGCTTACGCCAATACTGGGCGATCGCATCGGCCATAGTTTCATCCCAGAGGACTTGAGCCTGGAAGAACCGATCAAATCCGGCGCTGTTGCCGTGGCCTTGATGGGAGGACTGATAAATTTCCAGGAGACGCTGGCGGTACTGCTCGTTGGTGGTTTCAATTTCAGCCAATGGCGGAATCCATTTTAGGTCTTCTGGCGCGAGGCTTTCCAGGCCAGTTCTGGCGACCTTGCGGGTGACTTCACTGGGGGTATTGATGGCCAGAACGGGGATTTGGTTGGCCTTGGCAAACCGCAAAATGGGGGCGTAAAAATCCCAGCTAAAGCCCCAGCGCTTTTTATATTCAGTTTGAGCCAGCAGTTCAGCTTCGGTGAGGGTGCCTTTAAGGTATTGGTCAAGGCTTGCTTGGAAGGGTTTCTGGAACATTTCCAGGGCGATCGCCAGGTTGGGCTGGCGGGCGTGGATGCGCTGAATAATATCGAGCTGTGCGTCGTGGTCTGGCGGATGATCGTGGGTTTCGCCTAGATACACAATGGGAGCCCGCAGGATTTTCCGCAAGACATCGGGACGCTTTTGAGTGATGGGCGGCGGTGTGGCGATCGCAGGCATGGCGGCAGGTCGCGCCAGCAATAAATATAAGCCCGTGAAAAATAAGCCCGTGAAAACAACCCAGAATTTCATGAAAATCAACCTAAAATGCAGCTTGGGACAGGTCTTCGGGGTTGAGGTTGGCATGAACGACCTGGCCATCTTTAAACCAAACCACGCGACGGGTGCAGCGGGCCACTTCGGTTTCGTGGGTCACCATCACCACGGTCATTCCGGCTTCATTGAGCGCACCAAAAATTTCTAGAATCTCCTGAGTGGTTTTGCTGTCCAGCGCTCCCGTCGGCTCATCCGCCAATAGCATCACGGGCTGATTCACGATCGCCCTGGCGATCGCCACCCGCTGCTGCTGACCGCCAGAAAGCTGGTTGGGTCGATTCTGAAGTCGTGCACCTAGCCCCACCCGCTCTAGGGCGGCGATCGCCCGTTCACGACGTTCTGCTGCCGGAACATTGGCGTAGACCATGGGCAGCATCACGTTTTCTAGAGCGCTGACCTGGGAGAGTAAGTGAAACTGCTGAAACACAAACCCAATCTTACGATTGCGAATATGGGCAAGCTGGTCATCATCCATCTGGTCGACGGCTTCGCCATCTAGGTAGTAACGGCCAGCGGTCGGACGGTCGAGACAGCCAATAATATTCATCATCGTGGACTTGCCGGAGCCGGAAGCCCCCATGATGGAGCAATATTCTCCCGCTTCAACCGTTAGATTGACCCCCTTGAGCGCATCCACGGTCGTCTCGCCCTCCCCGTAGCGCTTTGCAATCCCTTCGAGGCGAATGATGGTGGCAGCGGATGGGACTTGGAATTCCGCCGATGTTGAGAGCATGGTGTTCATAAAAAGAAAAAGATCCTACTGCACCCCTGGTCCTGGCATTCTAGGCACTCCTCAGCGCCACGATGGGGTCTAAGCGAGAGGCGCGCTGTGCTGGCACAACGCCAAAAAAGACGCCAATTCCCCCGGAGACTGAAAACGCAAGGGCGATCGCCGGAACCGAAACGCTAGTTTGCAGGGGGGTTAATGCACCCACCAGAAACACGGTGCCTGCCCCAATAACAATCCCAAGGATGCCGCCAGCGGCGGACAAAATAATAGACTCAATTAAAAACTGCACCAAAATATCGGACTGGGTTGCGCCGATGGCTTTGCGGAGGCCAATTTCCTGGGTGCGCTCGGTGACGGAGACCAGCATGATATTCATGATGCCAATGCCGCCCACAATCAGCGAAA
Source organism: Thermosynechococcaceae cyanobacterium MS004 (assembly GCA_022402525.1). GTDB lineage: Bacteria > Cyanobacteriota > Cyanobacteriia > Thermosynechococcales > Thermosynechococcaceae > JAAURS01. Next base: position 22,962 of record JAKRSB010000113.1, on the reverse strand, counting down.
TTCCGGCGATCGCCACCAGCATGATGGTGAGGGCACCCGTCACGGCACCAATAATATTCAGCGCTTCATCCTGGGAGCGCACGGTAAAATCGTCTTCTGCGACGATCTTGTGACGGAGGCGCAGCAGGTTGGTGATTTGGGTTTTGGCCGCCGCCATCTTAGATTCGTCTTGGGCAGAGACGGAAATAAAGGTGACTTCGGTGCCAAAGGGCGAGGTGCGGCCAATAATGCGGTCTGCCATGGTTGAAATGGGCACAAAAATAACGTCGTCCTGGTTGTTTCCCAGAAAAGCGCCTTTGGGCTTTAAAAGGCCAACCACGCGAAAGGTAATATTTTTAATCCGAAGCTGCTGGCCAATGGGGTTAGTCGTGCCAAACAGGTTGGTTGCCAGGTCAGACCCCACCACGGCAACGGAATTCCCGCGCTGCACATCCTGGGCTGTAATGAATCGCCCCTGCGCCACGTCGTAGTCGCGCACAATGGGAAATAGCTCCGTGGTGCCAATCACAAGGGTTGGCTTATTTTGATTCCGATAGACGACGGGCACCTGGTTCTGGAGTTGGGGCGCAACATGGGCAACCGTCGGCACCTGACTGGCGATCGCCTCAGCATCTTGTAAGACCAGGGTTTTGGGCAGGACATTGGTGCGGTTGCGGGCACGATCATTGCCAGCGGTAATAAACAAAACGTTGGGGCCTAAGGACTCAAACTGAGCCGAGGCAAAACGCTGGGCACCCTCCCCAATGCCAATCATCGCCACCACCGAGGCGTTACCAATGATCATCCCCAGCATCGTTAGCACACTCCGCAGCCGATTGGCTGTGAGCGTGGTGGTGGCCATTTTGATACTTTCAACAAAATCCATGATTGAGCCTAGTGGTTGAACTGCTATAGGTTGCCGCCCCGAACTTAACCCCGAACCATATCCCAAACGGTATCCAAGACGGTATCCAAGAAAGGCATCCAGAACTGCGCCAAGACTTTCTTGAAAGCCTCAGTCGCTCCTAAGAAGCGCTGGGGTCTTCTAATTCTTTGGGCTTGAGGTTTTTGGGGAAATCAATAAACACCTTCTGCCCTGCGTTTAGCCCCTCCACCACCTGGGTTTTATTCTGGACGGTTGAGCCAATGGTGATGGACTGGAACTTCGGCTTATTGGCTGAATCGGGAACATAGACCCCCGTCTGCCCCTTGAGGGTGGCGATCGCCACGGTGGGCACCACCAGGGCATTCTGCACCGTCTTTCCCAAAAAGGTAAGGTCGGAGTTCATGCCGGACAAAAGCTGCCGCTGTCCAGTGAGCATCGTGACTCGCACCTGAAAAGAGGTCACGCTCTGCTCAATGACGGCTTCTGGGGACACGAGCCGCACGCGTCCTTTGAAGGTCTGGCCGGGATAGGAATCTGCGGCAATCTCCACGGACTGCCCCGGACGGATTTGGCCAATGTCAACTTCCGGCACCTTGGCCAGAACTTCTAGATCCTTGGCGATCGCCACAATGGAGGTGGAGGTGGCCGAGGTGGTGCTGGATGCGGAAGTGGTCGGCGTCACAAAGGCACCTTCGGTGGCGTATTTTTGCGTCACCACGCCCGCAAAGGGTGCACGAATAACAGTATCTGAGAGCCTTGCCTGAATCACCTGAAGCTGCCCGATGGCGGTGGTGAGCTGAGCTTGGGCCTGGGCAATTTCTTCGGCACGGGTGCCATTCCGCACCAAGGCATAGGCTGCGCCCGCCTCCCGGACGCTGGCCTGCACCCGCTGGATCTCTTCTGTGCGGGTGCCCTGCTCTAGCAAGGCTAGGCGCTGACGCGCTTCGGCAAGGCTGGCATTGGCAGTTTTGGCATCGGCTTCGACTTCATTGAAGCGCTCTTGGGCGATCGCCCCTGCTTCTTTGAGCTGACGATACTGAGTCAGCTTTGAGTTAGCGAGATCCAGCCGCGCCTGAGCAGAGGTCACTTGGGCCTGGGCCTGGGCAATTTCGGGCAGGCGATTGCCAGACTGGGCGGTATTGAGCTGCGCTTGGGTTTGATCTAGCCGCGCTTTGGCCTGGGCGATTTCTTCGGGGCGGCTGCCGTTTTGGAGCTGCCTCAGCCGCGCCTCGGCTTGCTCTACCCCGCCTTGAGCCTGGAGAAGCTGCCCCCTTAAGTCTTGCTGATCCATGCGGGCGATGATCTGCCCCTGCACGACGCGATCGCCCTGCTCAACAAATAGCTCTTGCAGGACACCTGCTGTCTTGGGGCTAAGGTTCACGCTTTGGACAGGTACAACGGTACCGCTGGCCGTGATGCGGAGGGTTAATGCCTCTGGCGTCACGTCAATGGTATAGTCTGCGAGGTCAGAGGGTGCGGCGCTGTTTCTGGCCCAGACAAAGGCTCCCGCGCCAATGCCGACAATGCCCAGCCCCACGACAACCCAAATCCAAGGGGCCGGACGACGCACTTTTCCAACGAGGGGTAAATGAAGGGACACAAAACCAACCTTTCAATGATGATCCTGAAGATGAGCCTAAATAAAGATGCGCATGAATGGGCCAACAGGGCTGGCCTTACAATTCTTTACTCTTTCTATGTTAACTAGGTTGCCGCCGAGATTGTGCTAGCGATCGCGGTAGGGTAAATCCGTGCCTACAACTTCACTAATATGACGAAGTTCATAAATCTGGAGTGCCTGCACCAGCCCCTGCAAAATGCGGCGCACCATCCAGGGCCCTTCATAGGTCCAGCCCGTATAGACCTGCACTAGACTCGCGCCAGCCGCCAGCTTTTCCCATGCATCTCTGGCTGTAAAAATTCCCCCCACCCCAATAATGGGAACCTGACCTTGGGTGGAGGTACGAATAAAGCGAATGACCTCTGTGGCGCGGGTGCCTAAGGGCGCACCGCTGAGTCCCCCCGCCTCGTCTACTGGCGATCGCCCTGTGCGCTGCACCACATCCGTCTTGAGTCCATCGCGGCTGATGGTGGTATTGGTAGCAATGACGCCCCCCAGCCCGTAGGACTGCACCAGCGCCAAAATTTCGGAAATGTCTTCCCAGGCAAGATCCGGCGCAATTTTGACAAAAATAGGCTGATGCGCCGTATTCTCTGGCTGGAGGGTGTCTAGAATCAGCTCGAGCTGCTCCACGGACTGAAGCGATCGCAGCCCTGGTGTATTGGGGGAACTTACATTGACCACGCCGTAATCGCCGTAGTCTTTTAAGAGCCGGAAGCTTTGGCCGTAGTCTTCGGCGGCAGACTCTAGGGGCGTGACTTTTGACTTCCCTAAGTTAATGCCGATTGGAATGGTCGGGAGATTGGCTGCGGCCCGTCGCGTCTGGGACTGGTGCAGCGTCTGCGCCATTGCTGCGGCTCCCTGGTTATTAAACCCCATGCGGTTGATGGCGGCCTGGTCTTTGGGGAGGCGAAACAGTCTGGGCTGCGGGTTTCCTGGCTGGGCGTGGGCGGTGACGGTGCCCAGCTCTGCAAAGCCAAACCCAAAGGCTGGCCAGACGTTACTGGCAACCCCATCTTTATCAAAGCCTGCTGCCAATCCCACCGGATTTGGAAAGGAAAGACCCCAAAGTGACTGGGCGAGGCGCTCATCGTCAGCATAGCCGAGGGACTGATGGGCTTGGTTTAGGACCCACTGACTCCAAGGGCGATCGCAGGTGCGATCCAGATAGGCGCAGGTCTTCATGAACTGGGAATGAACGGTCTCTGGGTCAGCTTTTAGCCCTTGAAATACTAGGGGACGGATGCCGATCTGATAAAAGTCCACGCCTATCTCTCAATGTATCTAGGGAAATGTATTTGGGGAAATGTATCTGGAGAAATGTATCTGGGGAAATGTATCTGGGGAAATGCCTGCGGTTCGGTGGCGATAGCTATGGCTGTAATTAGCTATGGCTGTAATTATAAGCCCTGGATCTTTAGAGAATGAGATGGGCGCATGAGAGAATCACGAGACGATCCACTAGATCTTGAGTCCAATGCATGGCGTTGAGCGCACCTTTTTATCCAGTTCTCAAGCTGTTTTGCCAAAAAGCGTTCTAAGTTCATCCTTTGAGCTTTAGGGATTGCCGAGGCGTTTATAAAGCCTCTACCAACATCAAGTCGCTATGAATATCAATCCTCTATGAATATTACTGTTGAGCTGTTTACGATCGTCCTCTTGATTTTGGTCAACGCCTTTTTTGCCGCAGCCGAAATTTCGGTGGTCACGGCCAGCGAAACTAAACTGCGCACCCTGGCTGAGCAAGGCGATCGCCGTGCCCGCCAAATCGAGAAAATTAGCCAAGACAGTACACAATTCCTCGCGACGATTCAGGTGGGCATCACCCTGGCTGGCTTCTTTACCTCCGCCACGGCTGCCTCAAAATTGGCTGCCCCCGTGGTGAAGTTACTCCAGCCCTTCCTGGGCAGTGCAGCAGGAACCGTGGGCTTTATTCTCGTTACTATCGCGATCGCTTTTATCAGCCTGATTTTTGGAGAACTGGTTCCCAAGCGGCTTGCCTTGGGGAAAGCCGAGACCATCGCCTTGGCCTCCGTGATGCCCATTTTGTGGCTACAGCGGCTCACTTCTCCTGTCGTCACCTTCTTGAGCTTTGTGACTACAACTATTCTGAGGCTCTTGGGCGGCTCTGCCGAAGCGGAAAACACCACCATCCATGTGGAAGAAATTCGCGCCCTCGTGAATGCGGCGCGCCTGGGCGGCACCGTTGGCGTACAGGAGCAGCGCATCATTGATGGTGCCGTCGAGCTTGGCAACCTCACCGTCCGCGCCATTATGGTGCCCCGCGTCCAGATGCAGCACCTCAAAACTTCCACCACTATCGAAGAAGCCTATCGCATTACGGGTGAAACCTCGCACACGCGCTTTCCGGTCTGCGAAGGCGACCTAGACCATATGGTGGGCATTCTCCATGTCAAAGACCTGATCCGGGCTGAGGCTGCTGACGACCCAACCCCCGTCACAATCCGCGAACTGGTGCGCCCCGTGCGGTTTGTGCCAGAGACCAAGCCTGTGGCTGACCTCCTGCGCGACATGAAGCAAAATCGGCAGCACTTGATGATTGTGACCGATGAGTTTGGGGGGACTGCTGGCCTCGTTACTCTGGAAGACGTGCTGGAAGAAATTGTGGGCGAAATCCGCGATGAGTACGATGCTGAGGAAGAGCGTGAGTTTCAGCGCGTGGATGAGCATAGCGGCATTTTCAAAATCCGCGCTAGTCTGTCTACCGTCAATAACGAAATGCATGTGCGCCTCCCCCGCGAAGATGCAGCGACCCTCTCTGGTCTATTTCTAGACGAGCTAGAGAAAGTGCCAGAATCCGGCGATCGCCTTGAAATTGAGGGTGTCGAGCTAACGGTTTTGCCCGATGGACAACGGGTACAGGTCACAATCCTGCCTCTGCAACCAGAAGAATTAGATTAAATTCACCCAACACATCCCAGATTGTCTTTGGGCGCGGCTCTAGAGCGGCAGTATTTAAGGACGTCTAAATTCACAAAATCTTTTTTTCCTAAACGCTCCTGAAATCTAGAACTCATTAGACTGCCCGCTCATCACAGCAAACTGCTGTATTGCAAGGATAAGATCCAATTTTTGTCAGTTAGAATGATATTGTGCAGCCTAAGATCATTTCATTCTGATAAAGAAAAAGTTCAAAAATACTGACGTGCAGAAACGATGAAAGTTGATAAGTAAGGCTTCTATCTTTAAGCTTTTAAGACATACCTCTTAAAAGCAAAAGATTAGTATAATGTGAAATTTTATATACTCATAGTGCTATGAACAATTATTAAAATAACATGGAATCCATTTTGAATTCTACATATAACTAGATATCAGAAGAATCTTAGAAAAGATCACTAGATGTTGATTAAATTTCGCTTACAAAAAAACGATAACATTAGTGGACTGGCATCTTTGCTCAAAAAAAGCATTCTATGAATTGCAGTTATCAGTAATCAAAGAAAAAACATGCTAAATAACTCCTGGCATAGCTATAGAATTGAAGCTGAATTACAACGAATGAAAGATGAGCTAAAGCGCTCTGGAAGCAAAATGCCAGGTAGCCTTGATAGCTCATCTAATGATTTAGCCGATATTTCCGATAAGCTCAGCCACTTAGTAGGAATGCAGGATGTGAAGGATGACATTCACACTCTCATTAACTTTTTGAAGATTCAGAAAATGAGAGAATTAGAGAATTTGCCAAGTGTTTCTGTTACTTTGCACTCCGTTTTCTGTGGGCCACCTGGTACGGGTAAGACGACAATTGCTCGTTTAATGGGTGAAATATACAAACAGTTGGGTGTACTTTCAAAAGGACATGTTGTTGAAACAGATCGGTCAGGCTTGGTTGCAGGCTACATTGGTCAAACAGCAATTAAGGTAGATAAGGTAGTTGAGTCAGCTTTAGATGGTGTCCTGTTTATTGATGAAGCTTACACATTGGCATCCGAAACTTCTGCTTCCAAAGATTTCGGACAGGAAGCAATTGATACTTTGCTTAAAAGAATGGAAGACTACAAAGACAAGTTAGTGGTCATCGTTGCTGGCTATACTGAAGAAATGTCACGTTTCATCAATGCCAACCCTGGTTTGCAATCACGTTTTAATCGATACTTTAATTTTCAAGACTATAATCCTGATGAATTATTGATGATTTTTGATAAAATTTGTGAGCAAAGTTATTTGAGTTTGGCTGAGCAATCTAGAGATGTCTTACTCAAAAAAATGACGCTTTTGTACGAAAATCGAGATAGCAGATTTGGGAATGGTAGGCTAGTTAGAAATATTTTTGACAAAACTGTTGAGAAACAGGCAAACAGGTTGTCTAAACTCTCTAAAGTTAGCAAAGAAATGCTAATTACAATTGCTCCTGAAGACATTCCCGAATAAATTGACAATCACATTGAGCTTACTCTATGAAATATCTAGCCAGTGCGCGCAGCGGATGGCTTCAACGCTCTGGCAATGACTCGAAAGCACTTGCCACCACTGACGCCCAAGCCGTTAGTCAAGTAGTTGAGAGCTTAATCTGTCATTTGCAAGATTTTTTCTATCTGAATCAATGTGCAGAACGAGCATTATGACATACAATCTGAGCATTTCTGATTCGTAATTTTCTTGCCTGAATAAAGAAAATTTTTATGTCTGTTACATTTGATGAAATCATTAGTACATCTAGTTCTGAAGAACTATTTTTACAAATCTTTCAAAATGCTTTTTCCCAGCATGGCCAGCCATTCCTAGAAGCTCATCGCACGATTTTAACTGCCTGTTACAGAAATCCAGGGCTTTCTCCAGCCCTGAAAGGCACTACGCTGGAAGACTTAGCTCAGTCTTGGCTGAAAAAGTACAGTGATAGCTATGAGAACAGAATTTCAAGACGAATCTCGCAACCACCAAAAACAGTTGCTGATCCAATTGTTAATACAATCATCAATGCCAGATTGACACGGTTAACATCAGATCATCTTGAGCAGATCCAGTATGCTCACAGGCTGTCCATGTCAGCCGAAAATATTCAGGGATTACTCCTCGAAGAATTTCTGGCTGAACAGTTAGATGAATATGGCTGGTATTGCTGCTGGGGCGAGTCCGTTCGCCATGTCGATTTTTGTAATGTTGATGGTTCTCTCTTTCAGGTGAAAAACCGCAGTAATTCAGAAAATAGCTCGTCTTCTAGGGTTAGAATCAGCCAACCCATCGAAAAGTGGTACAGAGTTGATGCTAGGACAGGATCATATCGATGGTCTTACTTCAATGATAAGTATGGAACGACTCGTTTTTCCGAAGAAAACTTTGCCATGTTTGTTCAGCAGATTTTGACAGAAAATCCACATGCTTTAGCGGTGGAGGTAAACAATCCTTGGCAATTTTTGTCTGAGCCGTCAAACTAAATTCAAAGAAAGCTGTGTTTCCGAGGATTCTTCAAGATCACCTAAAGTTTCAATCGTCCAACTTACATCATCTGTCTTGTGATAACGCGAGTAGGGAAAGTCTGGATAGATGATCGGTGTTTCCCCCGAACGATGAGTTAACAACATCCTAGCGATCGCCCTTCCCAGAGAACAGGGCACAGCATTTCCAACTTGCCGATACTGATCCAGTAAACTTCCCGCGATCGCCCAATCATCAGGAAACTCTTGGATGCGCTTGTACTCTTCAATACTGAGTGGTCTATCCTCTTCTGGATGTGCCAGATCGGTTGCGGGCATGGCTGGATGAGTGACCAGTGTTGGAGAAGGTTTATCCCAAGCTAACCTCCGATAAAAACCAGTTTTTCCACCTCCTGCATGATACGAAGCCCCAAGCGCCTCTTGGTGTAACTCTGCTGGCAAATCTCGCCAATATTGCCCAGATTTCAGAAGCTTGTAGTATTTGAGTCGCTTCTCAGGAAACTTGACAAAATGATGTCCGTCTTTGGGCAGTCCTTCCAGAGCTTCTCTCAATGTCCGCCATTGTGGAAGCCCATACAAACCTTTCTCAGCATGAGTTGGCATAAGATAGGGAAGTTTTTCGCCATCACGGCTACAAGTAATAACAACTCTTTCTCGCTGTTGAGGTGATCCAAAATTAGCGGAATTGTATAAGTTAAACGAAATACTATATCCTGCCTGCTTGAGTCTTCGGGTAATAAAAAGCAGTGCCCCTCCTCGTTGTTCATCCTGAGATAAGGATGGAAAATTCTTCCCTCTCATTTCATGGGGTCTGTGCTTCAGTGGAGCCGATAGTAATCCTCGAACATTTTCAATTACGGCAAATCTGGGTTTAAGTTCAGTGATTAAATCGATGAATGTTAAAAAGACATTGCCGCGATCATCATTGAATCCTTGACGTTTACCTGCACTGCTAAAAGCTTGGCATGGCGGACCACCAACAATGACATCAATCTCATCGGTCGAACTCAACCCTGCTTTTTCTCGAATTTCTATCGCTGAATAGTCCCTAATATCACCAATCAGAGCCATATCCGGCCGATTCGTCTCTATTGTTTTTCGTGCGGCTGCATCAATCTCGCAGGCAAGCAATACCTTGATTCCTTCTTTTTCTAGTCCCAAGTCTAGACCCATGCAGCCAGAGAAAAAACTTAAGGCTTTGAAGTCTGGTTTACTGAAGGATCGTCGCCCATGATCGGGAACGCCTAGATTGGCATCCTCTCCCTTACAACGGTACTCATGCACAGACTCTGATGCTACAATCCAGCGGCTGCTAATCCTTTCGCCGCTGATTTCACCATGCCGGAGTAGTTGGCGAACGTACTGCTCTGAACAGTTGAGAATTTCAGAGCTTTCTTTCACAGAAAGGTATTGGGTAGACATTATTTCGGAAGCGAAACTAAAACTAGGTACCCTATATTACTGTCTAAAAAATCTACTTGCAAGCTATACAAGCAAGTATTCTGATCCCACCGTTTTGCCTGAAAGTAGCGTCAACCGTCGAACCCTGCTGAACCCTGCGTTGATGCGGACGAAGCACAGGTTATCGGTGAGAGTTTGAAATCATCTGCCGCCGCTGGCTTTCACCGTTATGATGCGGAAATAAAGCATTTATGGAAGCTGGAGGCTACTGTGTTCGGAGCTGATCCAAAAGATAAGCACCCGATGAAGGGATTCCCGCAAATCTGCTTCATTCAAAATACCGTATCGAATCCTAATATCATCATTGGGGACTATACCTATTACGACGATCCAGAAGACTCGGAAGACTTTGAGCGCAACGTTTTATATCACTTTCCATTTGTTGGCGATCAGCTCATCATTGGGAAATTTTGTGCTTTAGCAAGAGGCATAAAGTTTATTATGAATGGCGCGAATCATCAGCTAGATGGGTTTTCAACCTATCCCTTTCAGATCTTCGGCAACGGCTGGGAAAAAGTAGACCCTCCGCTCGAAAAGCTTCCCTACAAAGGCAATACAGTCGTCGGCAACGATGTGTGGATTGGTTATGAATCTGTCATGATGCCAGGGGTTCAGGTGGGCGATGGGGCAATCATTGCAGCAAAATCAGTCGTCGTGAGCAATGTCCCGCCCTACAGCATTTTTGGCGGCAATCCAGCTCAGTGCATCCGTCAGCGTTTTGAGGATAAGGTCATCCAATCCTTACTGGAAATCGCTTGGTGGAATTGGGAAATTGAAAAGATTACAAACAACCTGGATAAGATTGTGTCGGCAGATATTGAAGCCCTAAAAAGGGCAGCTTAACTCACATGCAGGTTCACAAACAGCGTCAAAATTAGGGTGAGCTGTACAATAAGCCCCACCATATAAACGACCGCACGCGGCCGAAAGACGGTCAGCATTAGCCCTAGGCTTTTGAGATCAAACATTGGGCCAAAGACCAAAAAGGCCAGCAGTGCCCCACTTGTAAAGGTGGAGGCAAAGGATAGGGCAAAGAATGCATCCACGGTGGAGCAAATTGAAATGACGCCGCCCAAGATTAGCATCGCAAGCACGGAGGTGACGGAGCCTTGACCAATGCTTAAAATCCATTCGCGCGGGACAGCAACCTGAATAATTGCAGCAAGCAGGCTACCGAGGACTAGAATACCTCCCAGCTCCCGCAGCTCTTTGACCATATTCTCCAGCAGTAGGGGCAGGCGATCGCGCAGAATCGCTAGCGCTCCACGTTTCTGTCTAGGTAAACCTGGAGGACTAAAGGAACCTTGAGGCGCATTTAATGCAGCAGCGGCAAAGGAAGCATTCAGCGCAATGGGCTGACCGGGCTGGTCGAGCAAAAACGTACCGGACTGGAGTAAAGCAGGCGTATCCGAGATGCTGCACGGAGCCGGATCGGGCATCCATCGAGTAAGGGAAGGCTGCAAAAAGGGGCGAAAGTCTGACTGTACGCTAAAAACACAGCCCACAATAATGGCGATCACCAAAGAAAATATCACCCGCAGCACCACAATCTCAGGCTGATCGCGAAAAGCCGTCCAGGTCGCCCAGATTACTACAGGATTAATGGTCGGTGCCGCTAGCAAAAAGCTAATGGCCACAGGAATGGGTACCCCCTGCACCAGCAACCGACGCGCCACAGGTACATTGCCGCACTCACAGACCGGAAACAGAAACCCCAAGATTCCTCCCGCTAATGCCCCCATCAGCGGATTTTTGGGCATCAGCTCAATCAAGCGGCGCTCATCCACAAACAGCAGTAGCACACTAGAGACAAATACCCCCATCAGCAAAAAGGGAATGGCCTCCACAATTAGGCTTAAAAAAACCGTTAGCCCGCTGTTAAATTGTTCATTCATACTAAAACTAATGAACTAAAACTAATGAACTCAAGCAATGATGATTGACAACGAAATGCCCGCAAAAGACACAAACAAAGGATTCAATCGTACCAAAGATCCTTTGATTGGACAGCTTGATTGGACACCTTGACTGCACACCTTGACTGACGGAGTAAGACCTTACCCGCTAGGCCGTAAGCTCGTCCAGCTTAACGCGGATGGCCTTAATATCTTGCCACATCAGCCATTTTGGGCTATTTGGCTCCTTGGAGGGGTTTCTGAGCAGATAGGCGGGATGCAGGATGGGCATACAGAGATAGCCCTGCCAGTCTATCCACTGACCGCGAATTTTTGTAATGCCGCGCTTGTCCCCGGTCAGCCCCCGCACCGCCGTTGCCCCTGTCAACAAAATAATCTTAGGGTTCACCAGACGAATTTGCTCTAGGACATAGGGCTTACAGGCATCCGACTCATCGGCTGTCGGTGTTCGGTTCCCGGGGGGGCGACACTTCACGATATTGCAGAGATAGACATCTTGCTCAGCGCTCAGTTTCACCGATGCCAGAATTTTCTCCAAGAGCTGCCCCGCCCTGCCCACGAACGGAAGACCCGTTTCGTCTTCGTTCTGCCCAGGCCCTTCCCCGATGACTAAAATGGGCGCTTGAGGATTGCCGCGACCAATGACGGAATTAATTCGGGACTGCCCCAATTCACAGCGATGACAGGTGGTGCAGTGGGGCACCATTTCATCAATGGAGCCATAGGTCCCCACTGGAATGGGCACCTTGGCACTGGTTGGAATTAATGCTGGATCGAAATGAGCTGGAACCGCACTTGAAGCAGGGCTGATGGACGGCTCCAGGGAGCCAAATAAGCTAATTTGTTCTTCTGGAGCCATACTCGTTGCTGGATTATTTTCTAGGCGTAGTCGTCGGAAAAACTTCTAGGAACAGCCTTCAATCAACAGACTGCTATGACTATGGTAAGTGTTTTCAATGCTTACTCCTGCCTAGCCCTTTCTCCTAACCCTTTTTCCTAGCCCTTTCTCCTAACCCTATCTTTGTTCTCATCCTATGATGGGAGGCTTCCGCGATCTTTGGGAATGCCGCCAAGCTCTCTGACCGTATAGAGAGGGCGGCCCTTAACCTCTTCATAGATGCGGCCAATGTATTCCCCTAAAATGCCCATACAAATTAGCTGCACTGCGCCCAAGAAAAAAATGGCGATCGTAATGAGGGTGAAGCCCTCTAGCCGATGGGCCGAGGTAGACGTTTGAAAAATGCGCCAGTAGAGGGTGAGCGCCATCATCAGCCCTGCAAAGCCTGCCGAGAATAGTCCTAGGTAGGTGGAGAGGCGCAGGGGTACTTTGGAAAACCCTAAAATGCTGTTGAGCGCCAGCCCAAAGGATTTACGAAAGGTGTACTTCACCGAACCCGCATAGCGACCAGGACGGTCAAAGGGTACCGCAATTTGCCGAAACCCGACCCAAGCTCTCAGTCCACGAATATAGCGGTTCCGCTCTGGCATGTGGGTTAAGACCGCTACCACGGCCTCATCCATTAGGCAAAAGTCTCCTGTGTCGGCGGGGATATTGACATCGGATAGCTGCTGTAGGAGACGATAGAACCCAAAGGCCAGCCCTCGCTTCAGCCAGCTTTCTTGAGAACGGCTAATGCGTTGGGCATAGACAACTTCGTAACCTTCTTGCCATTTCTCAATCAGCTTTAAGACGACCTCTGGTGGATCCTGGAGGTCGGCATCCATGACGATAATGGCTTTTCCCGTGACAAACTGGAGCCCTGCCGAGAGGGCAATCTGATGGCCAAAGTTACGACCTAGGCTCACATATCGGACTCGCGCGTCACGGCTCTGGAGCGATCGCAAAATTTCCAGAGAGCGATCGTGGCTCCCGTCATCCACCAAAATTAGCTCCACCTCACCCTCCAGTGCCTCAAAGAGATGGGTGAGCTGGCGGTAGAGTTCGGGGAGGGTTTCTGCTTCGTTATAGAGCGGAATCACGAAGGAATAGGTCGGTCGATCCACGGGCGAACAATCCGAAGGACGAAAATGGCTACCCCAACCATAGCGTTTTGAGACCCTTAAACCTTTCTCGCTTTTCTAGCTTTTCTTGGGCTGCTTCGTTCATTGGTCTATTGCTTTATCCTTCAACGGTTCCGAGAGCCATTTCTGGGTTGAGCCATTTCTGGGTTGAGCTTCTTCATGAGGTTTCTTCATGAGTTCTCTTCATGAGGAATGCTTGTTTGCAAGAGAGAGGGCATGTGTTCCTATGATGGGGAAAGATTCTGAACCTTAGCCCCATGCCCTTAACCGTCCTAATTGTTGAAGACGATCCAGCCATTGCGCTAGCGCTGACGGATCATTTTGAGGTAGAAGGCTATGCGGTGCTTGCGGCTCCCAATGCTGAGGAAGCGTTTGATTTGATTTATCTTTACCATCCCCACCTCATGATTGCAGATATTTCGCTGCCCCGGATGGACGGCTACGAGCTGGTGCGTAAGGTGCGGATGCTGCCTGCCTATCGGCTCCTGCCCGTGATTTTTTTGACCGCGCGCGGGCAGGTGGAAGATCGGGTGCGTGGGTATCGACTGGGCTGTGACGCTTACGTGGCAAAACCGTTTGACTTATCTGAGCTGTCGGCGATCGTGCGTAATCTCCTAGACCGTCACCAAATGATGCAAACCCAAATGATGCAATCAGACTGGCAAACGCGATCGCCGGATGTTCCAGACCTGGAGCCTGCGCCTGCCCAGTCTCATCACATCACGGCCCATAGCCTAGCGCTATCCGAACGAGAATTACAGGTCTTAGGCTTCTTGTGCCAGGGGCAATCCAACCGTCAGATTGGACTCAATCTCAACCTTAGCCCTCGCACTGTTGAAAAATATGTAAGTCGCCTGCTGCAGCGCACGGAAACCAGCAACCGCGCAGATCTCGTCCGCTATGCGATGGAGCACCAGCTCGTGACGCTCCGGCCCAAAGAAGAGGAGCTACGCCCCTGACGAGTCTGCACCCCTCAAGTCTGCAGCCCTAAAATCCGTACTCAGATGGGTTTGGGTAATATGCTCTAGCAGCCCCCCGCAAGCATCCATCAGGAGTTCCACCACGTACCGAAACCCGTCCGAGCCGCCATAGTAAGGGTCAGGCACTTCCGTATCGGAAAACTGCTGACAGAAGCTACACATCAGCCGGATCTTGTCTTGATAGGTTCCAGACCGATCCAGGGCAAGGAGTGTGCGATAGTTGGCCTGATCCATGGCCAAAATGTAGTCAAAGGTCTCAAAATCTGAGAAAGTCACCTGACGCCCCTGGCCGCGTAGGGTAATCCCATACTCACGAGCGGCTTGGGTCATTCTGGCATCAGGGGCAGCGCCAATATGGTAATTGCTGGTGCCGGCAGAGTCACACTGAATGCGATCGCCCAGACCCTGCTCCGCAATCAAATGATTCATGATTCCCTCCGCCGATGGCGATCGGCAGATGTTGCCCAAGCATACAAATAATAGCTTTATGGTCATAGCACGTACGCTCAACCCCTTGGTGGTGTAGAGAATTCATAAAACCCTTATGAATAAATGATTATACCCTTGGTTGTGCAGCACGACCCTCAACGGTTGAGGTCATACTGCCAGCCACATTGCTTGCAGTCATAGTTGACGAACATCTCTGCTGCGATCGCCTTACCACAATTCGGGCAACCGCCTGTGAATAGCGGATGTCTGTTCAGGACTTCCCAGCGCCGCGCCGTCGTCAGGCTTGCCTCAGCGATCTGAGCAATTCGCCGTTATCTTACGCCCCCTCGAATTTCTCTGGCTGGTTCACTACTCCGACAAAATCCAAGCATGGGCTTTGGACAGGTCTACGCGGATGCCCTGTATAGACCAAAGAAGCTGAGCCTAGGTCTCCGCTAAGAGGTTGTTTTGAAAGTTCGTCCGCCATCATCAACCCCCGACCTCTCATTCTGGGGAGCTTAAAAATGGATAAAGTCCCCCATTTTGGGGAACTTAGGGGGTGACTGCAAGATGTTAGAAAGTTCTCAAGCAAGCTTTTAGCGAGCGCAGCGCAAAGCTGGGATGGCAATCTGAGTCACCTATCGAACTGTAGCTATTGTACAGGCCACATTGTTTACTCACTGGATAATAAGAGCATTGGATGTATTCCTACTTTGCGCTAAGTAACTATATTCAGAAGCAAAAGCCTTTCACATCAAGGACTTTAATAAATTTAGAGGCTTCGTCAAAGGATCTCTTAGCTGAATTATTACTCAGCAGTAAGTCTGAGAAAGCTTAATTTTGCCTCTAAGTAGCTGTATTCATCGCAAAGTTGATATACTCCTAAAGTATTAACCCCAGACACAGAAGGGTTCCAGCAATGCTGGTCAAAACAGCATAGATAAAATCTATCATAAAGATTCAAATAATTGATTGCAAGCTGTTCAGGAATGGTTGTTTTCCTGGGCACGATACGGATAGCTTTCGTTCTATTTATTTCGTCCACATAAGCTGGTGCAGCCTGATGGAAATTCATGTAGAGTCACTATGAGGATGGTGCCTGACCTCTAGTGCTCTAGGTAGTCGATAGCTCTAGAAAAATTCATATAAAAAATTTGTCACATAGTTTGTTGCATCTGCGTTGTTCAATCTACACCAGATAAGGTTTTCGTGCGCTCAGTGTGCTTAAAGATCCTTGAAGAAGGTTTTCTTTCTGTCTTTGACGATCTAGAGTTGATGAGATGAACGAGTCTTTTTTTTACTCCTCTTTGAAATCTAAGATATTGTCATTAGACAATAAAAAATGAACATTTTGTACGGTATATATGTTTCAAGTTCAATTATTTTAGTATTTGATTTTTGAATTAATTTCAGCATTAATTTCAACGTTAATTTCAGTGTATATAGAGACTAAACTCCTCTTGCTTGAAAGATAGTTTATTGAGTGCGATAGGGTAGAGAGCATTTAATTATGGCCATGCTAGGTGATTTGTCTGAGGTTTCCTTGGCAGATATATTGCAAATGTTTGAACGTGCTGCCAAGACCGGACAACTCTCCATCTGGTCTCAAAATGGTATTTATAGGATTTGGTTTTTTCAAGGACGGATTGTCGCCACACTTTCTCCTGAAAAACAACATCTTTTAAAGCAGTTGCTAATGGACTGTCAAGACATTGATCAAGAAGTGATTGCACAGATAAATACCCTATTTTCGTTAAATGAACCCATCGGAATCTTTCTGAAAAAACGAGCATATATCTCTGCATCTCAGCTTGCGACTGTTTTTCGGAAACAGCTCCAAGTTGGACTGTATGACTTATTCGCGCTTCAGTCAGGTCAATTTCGCTTTGCTCCCAACGTATCTCCGCCTTTTGATGAAATGACTGGGATGAGTAAAGGTGGCATGGATGCAGCCATAGAAGGACTGCGTAGAGTTGAGCTTCAAACTCAAAATCATAAAAATCTCCCGTTGCCGGATAGCATCTTCACCAAGATTGTTACCGAACCCCCGATACTAAAACTCTCAGACTTAGAATGGAATGCCTGGATGCAAATCGCACCGCAGAATTCTGTGCGTGTTATTGCACAGCGGCTGAATTCAGATCTACTTGAGACCCGCAAAGCTTGTTATAGACTGATGCAAGTCGGCTTAATTGAAGAAATTCCAGCATCTTTAACTCAGCCCACAGATCAAGCTCTAACTTCAAGCCCAGAAAAACCAACAACACTACAAAAAGAATTGAAAACGTCAAAGTCAGAAAGCTCGACTCTTAATCTAACACTTCTTAAAAGGTTGACATCAGTTCTAAAATCAATTCGCTAGTTGATTTGATATATGAGAATTTAATAATTAATTTCCTCTTTAATTAAAGAAGAAGTCTTGATTGTTTTATCTGTCTGACTCAGATCGCAGTCATGACTCACATCTCTTTATTTATAATAAATTATTTATAAATTTCGATATAAAAATAAAAAAAATAAATATGATCATAAGAATATATTTTAATGATGTCTATTACATTACAGAGATGGGCATCCTAGGGTAAAGCTAAATAATTTAATTGCGCTGTGAAGTTGGCACACTTTAGTAAATTTATGATTTTTAAAATGCCAGTCACACCAAGATAAGCAATAGCTTTCTCGCTTGACTTTGAATTATCTTCATGGAGATGCACTATGTCCAGTTTATCCGCTTTACAAGGCTTGCTTCAAAGTTACGTTGTCAGCAGCCCTGATATTCAGGGCGCAGCGGTTGTTACGCCCGATGGCTTGCCCTTAGCATCGGTTTTGCCCAATGCGATGGATGAAGAAAAAACTGCAGCCATGTCCGCAGCAATGCTTTCTCTGGGCGAACGAATCGGAAAAGAATTGGCTCGTGGAAACATTGATCGAGTCTTTGTACAAGGAGATGCTGGTTACGGAGTACTCACTAGCTGTGGAGATGATGCAATGCTACTCACTCTGGCCAGTAAAGATGCCAAGCAAGGAATGCTGTTTTTACAAATTAAGCAAATGAGCGAAAAAGTAAGTGCAGCAATGGGCTCTAGTTCATCTTTTGCCGCAGTTTAAAACAATCCTCAGCGCTAAATACACTTAAAGATTTTGGAGCAAAATAGTAAGTCATGACTACAGAATTACGCCCTGAGTTGGGAGACTTTAGCAGTATCATTTGTCTCAAGGCCATTATTACAGGAATTGAGGAAGCCCTGGGCGATAAGACCACCCAAATTGCTTTGGTTGCCGCCGGTCGTGCCCGTGGCCGAAATCTAGCTGCATCTATTGGTCTAGATAATTCATCTCTATCCCTTGAAGACATCACCAGTAAAGTTGCTTTTGCCTTAGGTAAAGAGGGTACTCGCCTTTTGATTTTGGACAAAATTGAGCCTAAGGGTGAAGGTTATAAAGTTTATACCCGTGAAACCGTCTGCTCTTCTGGAGAGGAACTTGGTTCGAGCCGGGTATGTGGCTTTACGCTGGGTGCCGTACAGGGTGTCTTGGAGACGGTATCTGGTAAGCGGTTACGGGGGCGTCAGACTGAATCTGTTTTGCGAGGTAGTCATCAAGATGTATTTGAGTTTGACCCCGTAGGTTAACCAACACCTTTGGCCAGTTGAACACAGCCTTTGTCTTCTCCTAGAACTAAGCGATAAACGATGCGAAATCTCCTTAAAATTGTTGTGACTGGCCCTGTTGGTGCAGGAAAAACAACGTTTATTCGCTCCATCAGCGAAATAGAGGTTGTCGATACTGATCGCAGGCCCACGGATGAAACGGCTGAGATGAAATCAGGCACAACCGTTGCAATGGATTTTGGTCGAATCACCCTAGGGGATGAAATGTGGGTACAAATTTATGGAACCCCTGGACAATCTCGCTTTGACTTTATGTGGGATATTCTGATTCAGGGTGCCCATGGTTATATTCTGCTAGTTCCTGCCCATCTTCCTGGCAGTATGCGTGCGGCTCGTAGCATCAAAGCTTTTATGCAGCAGCGCACACAAATTCCGATGGTGATTGGCATTACTCATGCTGATCACCCGGATGCCTGGGAGATTGAAGATATTCAAATGATTTTGGCTGACACCGATGCGGCTCATCAGTATGTTGTACTAAATCCAACCCAACCTCAATCGGTAGCGGAAACCTTACTGGTGTTGATCCAAGAATTGTCGAATGCAGCAACCCCCGATGAAAAGTCCGCTGCTGAGGGGATAGATCTTCCTGATACAGCTTGTCTGAAGTGAGCTTACCATTGAGAGGTCGTAGATTAAACGGGTTCAAAAGATGCCCCGACTATCCGCAGTCCCCATCAAACTGAGTGAGGACGAGAAAGCAGATTTAGAGAAACGCAATACCTGAGACATTGCTAGCGGCTAGTTTACTCATAATGCTTTTCCATACTTTGTCCATTGCATCGCCGACTACGCCAGCAACCTTGTCTTCATAGGCGTCTGTGTTTGCCATCTTTATTTTGTCATCGTTAGTTTTGTAGTGTAACGTCATGCCTCACCCGCTGCTAAAAAGCTGCTGGCTTCAATCAGCAAGGCTTCAATCAACGATTTTATAGGTCGGTGTGCAGACGGCTTGTTAGGCATGACAGATTTATTTTGGATGCCAATGGGACCAGTGCGTATTAGGTGCTTCCACAGGAATCCAAAGTGACGGATCTGATGCAACTAAAACATTCGCAATATGAGGAAACCCCACTGTCCGACTCGGTGGCATGTCCCATGTTGGATGATCCCACTCGTCAATGGTGAGCAAGTGCTGAAAGTCAGGGGGGATGAATTGCTCAATTTCAGTTTGTGTGGCTAATAAACTCTCCTTGTACTTTTCAGCTAGAGCAACAGATATCCAAAAGCCATATTCCGGTTGAACATCATAGTTTGACTGGATAGCCAAGCCAGTGAGATCAATGTCTTCTCCTCGAACGAGGATACTGACAATGTTTTCCTCATCATCTAATTCTATGCATCCCGGCACAAAAGCTCGATCATTATCAAAACCCTGCCTGCCAACTACGCCTGTACCCACCGCTTCCACGATCGCCATAAGTCCTTCAGCGGCAGGCCACCAAACCACTGAATTAAATAGCAGTAGCCATTTATTTGTACTGCGATAGGCCAATAGACGTGATGACACATAATCAATATTGACATTGCCAAAATTGGGCATTTCAATGCTCTGAAATGCATTATCAAGAAAGCTCAAAATGGAGTGTCTGTTAAACATAGAAAAAGCTTTCCTCGCTAACGGTCGTCCTCACCGGACACAGACAACCTTTGAATCTTAACTGATGCTTTGAGGTGTTCCGGTGCAGCGCGGTTGTTAGCCCTCGGCTGCATCATAGAAACCCTCGTTTTTTTAGCGTGGCTATAGCATCTTCAGCAGCTTGTTTTTCTGCATCCTTCTTGCTACGACCTTTACCTTCACCATAGAGTTTATCATCCACATAAGCCTTAGAAAAAAACTCTGGAGCATGATCTGCTCCACCTAATTTTTCTGTGACATACTTTGGAGGAGTCTTTGCCCCATTTGCCTGCACTAGTTCCTGAAACTTATTCTTTGAGTCTATATTTGAGCGAACCACCATAACTTCTTCAGGAACAGAGTTAAATAGTTGTTCTACTAAAGGACGCAGTGCTTCAATGTCGCGCTTGTTATCTAAATAGTAAGCCCCAATAACTGCTTCAAAAGTGCTGCTAAGGAGATTTGGATTTTGATAACCACCCTCACGAATTGCACCTTGCCCTAGTCGCATCCTGAAGTCTAATCCAACTTCAATAGCAAATCTAGCGAGTTGTTTTTCGTCTACAAGTGCTGCTCGTCGTCTTGTCATTTCATCTTCTCCCATTTCAGGATGAACCTGATAAAGGTATTCGCCACTGATGAAATTGAGAATTGCATCACCAAGAAACTCTAGGCGCTCGTTATCTCCACCTTCCCCAGAATTTTCATTGACATATGAGCGGTGAGTTAGAGATCGGCGTAGAAGTTTCTCATCATTAAACATTAAGAGCTTGTGCATTTTTCCTCGCTACATTGACTGAAGATTGACTGAGATGCCCAAACGAGCGTGCGGGTGGATAGAAATTGTTTCCACGGGAGTTGTTGCACGGGAAACAAGCTAACCACAAGTTCCCTAAAGAATTGGAACCGCCCTTGCTTTTGGGTACTAGATGGTCGAGGGTCAGATCCTCGGCAGGGAAGCGACACTTACAATGCCAACAGTACAAACCAAAGATACCGATGAGTTGAGCCTTCTTTGCTTGTCTTTGCTTGGAGTTCATAGTAAATTTCCTTTCTACATGGGTTTGTAGCAAAGGAATATCAGGATAAGCATCGAAGTTCTCGCCCACGGGGAAAACCACTAGCCTGTCACCTATTGGTAAACGTCTCAAGCGCACTATCTCCAAGCCTCACACCAGTGCATATCTAGTATGCTGAACCAGCGTTTACCTGAAATGAAATCCCTCATCTCAAATGAACGCTAGACCAAAATACTGGGTATGCATTGACCTGAGGACTAGAGATAATGCCCATGAGACGAACATCTAGGTATTGATATTCGACTGCCTGAGTAAATCGAAACACAGCCAACTCTGGTTGTCAAGATCGAAAACGCAAGATTATCTTCGCCTCATTCCTGTCAATATTTTCCGCTTGCGTCCTCTTAGTTATCTCAGAGGTCTAACGTTTCTACCACCCGCTGCCAACAACCTGTGTATCATAGCCGATTAACTTTCGGCGGTCGGCGTACATGAAAGGTGTTGGGTAACACTAGATTATATTTGCAGGATTTCTTTGGCTGCACGTAGACCAGATAAATATGCACCATGAGCAGTCCCGAAATACTCCTCATTAGATGCTTCACCCGCAAAAAATAGAGACCTTCCGAGTGGTGCAGCAAGTTCTTGACGCATTTTTGGTACTGCACCAACAGGATTATATGAATACGAACCCAGCGAAAACGGATCGGTTGCCCAACGGGTAATTTGATAGTCAATGGGTTCAGGAATACTGACTCCATAGATTGTCCTTAAGGTTTGCATTGCACTCGCAACGATTTGTTTGTCCGACCATGCTTCAATCGCTCTTCCCCGATCAGCCGCATTAAATCCTAGCAGTATGGGCATATTAGCTACTCGCTTGAAACTCACCCACTCTGTCCACTCACCATGACTTGCCGAAATATGCTCTAACCAATCAACATTAGCAGCCCAAAAAACATCGGCAAATCGAAGATAGCATTTGTTCAGAACACCCATGCCCAGTTTGGCGATCGCATTCTGTTTGTTCCGAGGTAATTCAGGCGTGAAACGAACCTTTCCAGCTTGCAAAACCCCTAGCGGTAGAGTGACTAAAACACGATCGGCTAGGAAATCGGTCTTTTGAGTAATCACCCGAACAGGCGATTGATGCCATTGAATTTCTTTCACGACCTGACCCAGTTCGATCTGTAACCCTTTGGCTAGAAATTCTGGGATGACTTTAAATCCTTGAACGAATAGGTCATCATTGCCATCAAATTCTTGAGCACTATCAAACCATTGTGCAGAGAGGCTTTCAGTGCTTCCCGAATACTCCTGTTCGATCTCACCACTCAAAATAAAGTTGATGAAACGGTATGACTCTGAGGATTTGTCAACTTGACGCATCAACGGTTTGATCGCTTGTTGAATCGAGACATCTGGATCTTTGTTCTGAGCCTTTTTCAACTTCCCAAACACTTGCTTCCTGAAATCTTCTAAACGGACTTCCTCTGCCTTGGAGAGTGGCTGTCCCGATGTATTGTACGTTACTGTCCTGTCGTAACTAGTTGTGAGCCGTTTAGCATTTATTTGTTCAGCTAAATCAGTTAACGGATTGCCCTGAGTTCCATGTATCCATGTCGCGCCAAAATCGAGGGGCATATCAGTCCACTTAGAACTTGTCCAAACTCGACCACCGATACGCTCACGAGCTTCAACCACGACAACTTCATGTCCTTGTCGATGCAATGCTTGGGCAGCAGCAAGGCCGGACAATCCTGCACCAATTACCACGATGCGCTTCTTGCTGGATGTCGCTGTATATCTTGGGGATTCTTCGCCACAGGAACTATTGACAGATCCCACCAGTGTCAAACCAAATATTTTCAGGAAATTTCGCCTATCCATATATCCGACGCGGTGTATAAGACCTGTTGCTTTTTAAGCGATAATGTCCACAAGACCTTGAGAATTCGTCT
>JAKRSB010000112.1 GCA_022402525.1 Thermosynechococcaceae cyanobacterium MS004 | reverse complement strand
TCAGCATTCTACGCCGTCCCAACCCTGCACTCAATCTTTTGTCAGTCAATCAGCTCTGCATCAGAGTCAGTAGCATTTGCTTACGTTCCGCGTGCAGCCGCTTGTTGAGCTACGGCGTTAAATTATAGAGGCATAATATATAAGTAACCATTTTGGTACATTTTCTTTCTGCTTTTTGTATATTTGGCTAAATAGCGATGCAATTCTAGAACTTCTCTTAAACCTGAAAAAAATAAACTGCTCTCTTTAGCAAGGAAGTTGTCTGGAGAAATTCTTGAACAACCATCATGAATATACTTTATGAGTTCAAGAGAGAATTTATCAAGAATAGATTGATCTAATTCCTTAGACTTACAAATATAAGCTTTGCCAGATAAATTAACCAGATATCGAGTGCGAACAACTGATAGTTCTTGAGAATCATTGCTTGCTAAATTACTATCGCTTTTATTATCTTTCTTACTTTTGTTCGTGTTATTTGAAGCTTTTTCAGTAATACCAACTTCTTCAAAATCTTTAATAAACTCCTCAAATATCTTAACAATGTCAGGAACTGATACTGAAATCGGACTTTCAACGAATGTTTCAGGATCATAAATGATATATGAATCATCTCTTTGTAATTTTAGTGAGAAGTTCAAAGTATATTTCATGAGTCTTGAGACAACGTACTTCTGGCTACTATAGTAATTTTAATGTCATATGAATCGATAGCCTGATATGCCGTCCTTGCAGCAGAACGACACCGAATAATCACCTCTGTCGCATCTGGGTTAGTTCGACGCTGAGCACCTATAATTTGATCTAAAATTGGACGGGTAAGATGGCGATCTTTAAATTCTAAAGCGATTTTCTGTTGAGCCATCAATAATCACCTTTGACAAGGATATTTCTTATCCTCGTAGCTACATTTTTTGCTCCTCTTTCAGTTGGAGCAACAATACGAATAATGCAGTCAATACCACCATCTTGGCCAAAACGCTGATCAATACTTTCCGATATTAGAGGTTCACCATATGCATCTGTGAATTCAACTGTCTCAAAACCTTTGAGCCTTTCCATTAAACGTTTTAATTCCTCATGCTCGAACCGATAACCCATTTGGCTGGGCGTTACCTGCTCTACCGAAGTAAATTCTTCTACGTTGGACAAGCCAAAGAAGTGCTTTACCCACCCCACCACGAGTTGAATCACAACGGTTGACTCCCAAAATGCTTCAGATACAGACCATTATTCCCAATTTTTTGTTTCTACTATCGAGGGAATCAACCATTTCTGGGATTTGACTACATTGTCTTGTAGCAAGACTTGAATAAAAACTCTGGAGATACCTCAATCGGTAAATCAAGCCACCCTCAACAGTAACGCTGAAAACGTCCATGGCTCAATCACCTGACTCCTTAGACAGTTAGCAAGTCCAGTATGAACAACTTCCCTCAACGCCTCATCAATCACCGTGTCGCTGCCCCCTCGACGCTTCAAGCTTGCGACCAAGGCCGTTACCGTCTTGATCTCAAACCTTACTAAATTGACGCGCAAACATTGACCAATATAAGCCCGAATCAACGGCTGATACCCCAAAAACCCCAACAATGGCGCAACCCTCTTCAGATCCTCCACAACATCTTCAGGCATACGGATTGTCACGCTAGTCATTGGACGTTTTCGATCTAATCGCTGATTGAGTGCTTCAACTTTCATATTCTGCCCTTTCCTGACGAGTTGCCTTACGCAATACGTTATTTGAAAAGGCGATCGCCTATCCCGCATTCCCCGCCACCAAAACCTGCTCTACCGTCAACCGCAACTCAGGGAACGTTCTAGACTCAATCTCCTGACTCCCTACAAAAATTGTCTCCTCGTATAGCCCATCATTCCATAGCAGCACAGATACCTTAGACTCCAGCGGATCCACAATCCAATACTCAGGAATCTCCAATGCCGCATATTCCGATCGCTTGTGTCGATAATCTCGCTTCACCGAATCTGGGCTAACCACCTCCGCCACCAATAACGGAGACGTTTGGCACACCGCCGACTGATCCAGCATTCCGGCGATTTGGTCAGCCGTCAAAACGTAGACATCCGTCAGCCGCGACTTCCGCCAGCCTGTGCGTACTCCCGCCTCACCCAGGCAAAACCAAGGCAAACTCAGCCGCTTAATTTCTGCATCTAACCGTTGCTCAACATACTTAGAAATAAACAAATGCCGAAATGTAGGCGGATTCATCGGTTCTAACTGACCATTCACCAACTCGTAGCGAGTGTCTGTCCCATCATCGTAGGCAAGGTACTCTTCAAAACTGAACAATTTTGTAGTTGTAAATGTCATGACTCAATCCCGCCATACATCTTCTATATTATGGATTAATCTGATGATCCTTTCTCTTTAGTCCCCAGGGTACTGAGTGAGCGCAACTTTGGAGTAAAAACAATGGCTCAATTTAGTCGCACTTGGTGGGGGCAACGCTTTATTTCCGCCCTCGAAAAACTCATGGACTCAGGCCGCCTAAGCCGAGGTCGCTCCTATGCCCGTGGCGGCAAGGTCAAAAGTTTTGGCATCAAGGACGGGGTGGTTGTAGCCCAGGTCCGTGGCTCTGTGAATCCGTACTTTGGGGTTTACAAGGAACCCCTCTACACGACCACCATTGAGTTTAAACCCATCAGTGCGGCTAACTGGTCGGCGGCGATCGCCTACATTGCATCCAAAGCCAGCCTAATTTCGCGGCTCATGCTCAATGAGATTCCAGACAACATTGATGATGCTTTTGCCAAGCTCGACCTCCATCTTTTACCCAATCGCAAAGATGATTTTAAGACACACTGTTCCTGCCCAGACTGGAGCAACCCCTGCAAGCACATCGCTGGGGTTTACTACCTCATTGCGGCCCAGCTTGATGAAGATCCCTTTTTGCTATTTGAACTTCGAGGGCTATCACGGGATGCACTCCAGAAGGAGCTGGCCCGATCTCCTTTGGGGCAGGCGCTATCCGCAGAGTTAACCCTAGAGAAAACTGCACCAGAGCCTGAGTTGAGCTATTTCACTAAGCCTAGGCTTGAGGAGGCGATCGCTCCTGCAAGCTTGAAGGATTTTTGGCATGGTGAAAAGCGCTTGCCCCAGGTCATTGAGGCTACACCCCAGGCTAGCGTTCCAGCTATTTTGGTAAAAAAGCAAGGTGATTTTCCATCGTTCTGGTCGAAAGAGCAGTCCTTTATTGAGACGATGGTAGAGTTCTATGGGCGAGTTAGAGCCAAGAATACACAGACTTATTGAGCTTATGCTTCAGGTTCAACTTAGGAAACAGCCTAAACTAAACCAGCCGTGATGTAAAAAATAGCTGATCGCCAAGGAAGCGTGCGATGCAACAGATGTTCGCTCATCAGGGAATATACCGCCTGCACTTCTTTTTTAGATAGCCGTTTGCGGAGGTGATCCCCATAGGAACATGGCAACATCCCTTCTGAAAACCATCGCTCTAGCAGTCTGGGTGTGATGTAAACATCCTGGTAAATTGTTTCTGATTCAGTCTTTACTCTAAACCCGGCATCTTGAAAAGGCTGCAGCCAGTCTTCAATGCTCCAGTTCAGTAAGGCATCTCCATCCTCTAGATCATAAATTAATTCTTCAGCAGATTGCCAGCGGTCATACAGCTTGCCAGTTTGCGTTGAGGATAACCACTCATAAAGACGCTGACTATTCTTAGGCAGGCGCTCTGCGAAAACAACTCTTCCCTGTGCTGCTAGAATCTGCTTCAGCTGCTCAGCGATCGCTATTTTATTATCGGCATCACTCAACGCATTGCGACCTAAAATCCAGTCAAATTGGACATCTGGAGCTTGCTGATGCAAAACATCCTGTAGATGATTTAGCTCACCCTGTAGGATTTGAGGACGATTCAAGGGCGGCAGGGCTTCAGCTTGAGACTGAAGCTGCTCAGCCGCTGCTGCTGTTGGAACCCGTGCATAAACTCCACCTTCTGGAACCTGTCGCAACGCTTCCCATGTTAAAAGTCCACTACTGGCATTCAGGTCTAAGACAAGATGATGTCGCTGTAGAGATGACCGCAAAAATATCCCTTCTCTAACCTGTGCAAGATATTGTCCAGCTTGGCTGACGGTGCGCTGCAGCCACCGTTCTTGGGCAGGTTCCTTTGGGCTATGGCTTAAGATTTCTGCGGCAAAGCCCAGTTCTTCTGAAAATGAAGCGATCTGGGCTTCTCGCTGCCGTGCGATTCGATCTCGGATCTGTCCTTCATAACCCTGGTCTGAGGGCTGATAAAAGGCTTTGCCTTGGAGAGATGTGGGTAGATATTGCTGAGCAACCCAATGTTCTTTGTAGGCGTGGGGATAGGCATATCCTTTGCCGTGCCCAAAGCTATCCCGATCTCGACTGTCATCTTTGAGGGGATTGGGCACTTCTGCACTTCCCTCTTTTTCGACGGCGGCAAGGGCGTCAAAATAGCCCAGCACTCGGTTGGATTTTGGCGCTGTCGCTAGGTAAAGTGTAGCTTGAGCTAGGGGATATTGTCCTTCCGGTAGACCCACTCGGTCAAAGGCTTGAGCACAGGCATTAACAATGACAACGGCTTGGGGGTCTGCTAAGCCCACATCTTCGCTGGCTAATATCACCATGCGTCGAAAGATAAATTTTGGATCTTCTCCGGCATAAATCATTCGCGCTAGCCAGTATAAGGCAGCATCTGGGTCTGACCCTCTCACACTTTTGATAAAGGCACTGATGGTGTCAAAGTGGGCGTCTCCTTCTTTGTCATAGAGGACTGCACGCTTTTGTATGGAGGCTTCTGCGACAGCTAGGTCGATTTGAATACTGCCCGCTGCATCGGGTGGGGTGGTTTCTACGGCTAGTTCTAGGGCATTAAGAAGGGTACGGGCATCACCGTTTGCAATATTTGTCCAGTGGGCGATCGCTGTTTCTGCTATTTCAATGCTGTAGCTTCCATAGCCCCGCACTGGATCGGCGATCGCTTGGGCTAAAACTTGTTTCAGATCATCTGGAGTTAGGGACTTGAGCTGAAAAAGGCGAGAGCGACTCACAAGGGCTTTGTTGACTTCAAAGTATGGATTTTCTGTCGTTGCGCCAATTAAGGTCAGGGTGCCATTTTCAACCCAGGGTAACAGAGCATCTTGCTGGGCTTTATTGAATCGATGCACTTCATCGACAAATAGAATCGTGCGTTGCCCGTGTTGGCCCCGTCTTGCTTTAGCCGTTTCGACCGCTTCTCGAATATCTTTGATGCCGGCCAGTACGGCATTCATCGCTACAAAGTGGGCTTGAGTTGTATTGGCAATAATTTGAGCTAGGGTCGTTTTCCCTGTGCCGGGTGGGCCATAAAAAATGATGGAGGAGAGCTGATCTGCTTGGATGGCTCGGCGCAGCAGCCGTCCGGGACCGATAATAGCCTCTTGCCCAAAAAATTCATCCAGGGTTCGCGGCCGCATACGTGCCGCTAGAGGCGCTTCTCGTTCGCTGAGCTGTCGGTATTGATGTTCAAATATGTCCATGCCTTTATCCTAAAGGCTATGCTTTGATGAATCAGGTACGTTTCGTTAAATGTCTCGTTCATCGCTTCTAGACGACATTCACAGGTGAAGCCGTCGCCACTGCTCGAATCTCGAATCTTGGATCTTGCTTGGATTTTGGTCGTGGAATGTTCTCCGGCTCCTCAGCCAGCAGCACCACTAAATTCCAAAAGCTTTATCTCAAATCTACCCTCCTCATTAAATCTCCGACTATTGATGCATCTTCACAGCTAGACAACAGCTTATGATGTTGCCACATCACTCTCGGCCATTTTAGGAGATTGCCGATGGCAGAGTTTAGCACTCGTCTATATTGGTTATTCCAGTCTCTCGCTGCTTTTATACCCTATCTGCTGGCAGGCTTGCTCTTTGGCGCGATCGCCTTAGCAATGGGGGCTTTCATCGCTCGATTCCTTCTTTGGGAATGGTTGCTGCCTATGGAGGAGTCATGCTTAATGACCCTCAACACATGGGCCAATCCAGCCTTAGACCGACTAATGACAGCTATCACTTGGATGGCTCAGGGCGAAGTCACCATCCCCATTCTTCTGGGAATTGGTGCGGTTTTTGTTTACCGCAACGAGGCGATTGTAGCCCTTGTTTTAGCGATCGCCCTCGGCGGCTCATGGCTGCTTAATGGCATCTTCAAGTTCCTCTTTCGCCGCAAACGACCTGACTTGTGGACATCTTCCAAACGTCCGATGGATTATAGCTATCCTAGTGGTCATTCCATGAGTGCCATTTCCTTCTACGGTCTATTGGCAGCAGAGCTGACACACTATCTCAGTATTCCTGCAGGGATCACCGCCCCCCTAGCAACTGGCTTAACCCTAGGGGTAGGCTTTAGTCGGATGTATTTAGGGGTACACTGGCCCACTGATGTCCTGAGTGGATGGATTGCTGGTGGCATCTGGCTGGCATCTTGCCTGTACGGACTGGCTCAGATTGGTGGAGTTTAAACGAAAACCAACAAGCAATGAGCCAAAGGTCAAAGGTCAAAACCCTATCAGCTTTATAAGGAAACCGTTCTCTCAGGACTTTCAGCTTGTTGCGTCAAATTAAGGCTACTGCCTTCCTTTGCAAACTTTGCCAGCAGCTCAGGTGTTGGTACACAAATCCAGATCGCTCCAGGAATCACTTCAACAGTAACCGGAGTCGTACCCAGGCACTCTCCATCTGCATGAACCTCTAACGCCGGATAGCTTCTGATTTCAATCTTAGAGGCTTGATAAGTCTTGAGCCGCTCATGGGGAAATTGTTCACCCTGCATGGCACCAAAGAAGTGGCGCAGATGATCCAATTTGGACGGGTTATCAATATAAATCACGTCCAGCTTCCCGTCGTTCATTTTCGCTTCAGGCGTTAAGGCAAACTCTACACCGTAGCGAGGACTATTACAGACGTTGACTTGCAGGGTACGCAAACGATACATCTGTCTGCCGTCAAAACGCAGGACTAGGCGATGCGGTCTAAACTGTAGAAAAGTTTTGACCCCTGAAAGGAAGCTTTTGAGAGCCGTTAGATAGTTTTTCTTGATTCCCTCTTTAACTTCTTCTCCACAAGGAAAGAGAGAGGCTTCTAACCCTACACCAACCACTTCCATAAAGTAATGATCATTCGCTTTGCCCATATCAAACTGAGCTTGCTTCCCTGATAGTAGGGTCTGGATGGCATGGGTTACGTTGGTGGGAATATTCAAGCTTGCCGCAATGTTATTGCGCGTTCCTAGGGGAATGATACCTAGCACAGTTTTTGTATGAACTAATCCCCGCGATACGGCCTCTATCGTGCCATCGCCTCCAGCTACAATCACAAGGTCAGCCCCTGCTTGCGCCGCCGCTGCCGCAAGACCTTCTCCATCCTCTTCCGGTGTGGTTGTGCAGATTTCAGCTTGAATACCCTGAGTGTGCAGAGCATCTGCTAGCTCAGCTACTAACTCAGGATTCTCAACTGGACCAGAGTTAGGATTGACGATGAGTCGGATATTCATCTCTGGCGTTTTCCTAATGGCTTAAACTTAAAGACCGTCCAATTTTCGTGCCAATATAGCTCGATTCTTGAACTATAACCGTCAGGCTCGCTTTCCCTCTACATCTAGATGCTGATTTATGGGGGCATACACAGCAGAAAGATGAAGATCGGTCTATTGTTGTTCCTATGGCGATGTTCAAAGTCTAAGCATAAAGTCTAAACATAAAGTCTAAACACCAAGCATTCACAGGCACAGGCGTCGTCCTTTTCATTTGCCTAAACTAATTTTCCTGAGAAATACATGAAGAACTTTACTCTAAACGATGGCAATAAGATTCCTGCTTTGGGGTTAGGGACTTGGAAATCACAGGCAGGCGATGCCTATCAAGCTGTCAAGGAAGCACTTAGGCTTGGCTACCGACATATTGACGCTGCCTGGATTTATCAAAATGAAGCAGAGGTCGGTCAAGGTATTCACGAAGCGATCGCCGAAGGGTTCGTGAAACGTCAAGACGTTTTTGTCACCTCTAAGCTTTGGAACAGTTTCCATGATCCAAAAGATGTTGAGCATGGGTGCCGAGAATCTCTAGATGCCCTTGGTCTTGATTACATTGACCTTTACCTCATGCATTGGCCCATCGCCTTTAGACCAGAAACTTTCATGCCACAGTCGCCTGATGACTTCTGGCCTCTTTCTTCACTGCCACTATCCAAAACCTTTAATGCGATGCTAAAGCTTAAGGCGTTAGGACTTGTCAAGAGCGTTGGCGTTTCTAACTTCAGTGTTAAGAAATTAGACCAGCTCATTGCTGAGAGCGGTGTGGTTCCTGCGGTGAACCAAGTAGAACTCCATCCCTATAATCCTCAAGTTGAGCTTCTGGACTACTGCCGCGATCATGGCATTCACTTGACCGCCTATTCTCCACTTGGGTCTGGCGATCGCCCAGAAAGCATGAAAGCCCAAAATGAGCCGCCGTTACTGGAAAACGCAAATATCAATGAGATTGCGGTTAGTGCAGGGCTAAGCCCAGCCCAGATTCTCCTAGCTTGGGCAATAGATAGGGGAACCAGCACTATACCAAAATCTACCAATCCAAATCGGATCGCGGAGAATCTAGCAGCACAGGCTTACGTTCTTTCTGATGCGGACAGGAGTAAGCTCGATAACATTGGGATCCAATTTCGCTATGTCAGCCCACAGCAATGGTTTATCCCTGGCGTCACTTACCAGAGCGATGATTTTTGGGATTAATCCCCATTGACTAAACCAGTCTATCGAGACCTGTTTGGTGGCAAATTCAAAACCCTCTCTCGGCCTCAGCTCCCCTAGGGACTTCGCTTTCTGCTTTAGAAAGGCGTTAGGTTTACTAAGGCCATGCCGCGCTCTAGGCTGTTTCGGCTAGTTCGGCTTTTCCAGATACCTGCTTTAGCTTGATATGACGACGACCCAGTAAGATTTCAAATTCATCCCCTGGCTTCAGCTCTAACCTTTTGGTGTAGGCTGCTCCAATTAGGATATTCCCATTGGTCTGCACTGAAACCTTAAAGCTTGCGTTTCGACCGCCTCGATTTTCAACGTCTCTGGAGTCCGTGCTTTTAGGGTTCACCACACTGTCTAGGTCAATGCCTTCGGCATCAATGAGGGCGTTTAGGAATTTCATTACCCGAATGCGTTCGCTTCCATTTTCGGCAACGGTATAGTAGCCACAGGCTTTTGCTTTCTCTTCTTTGGTTGCGCTACCAAGCTCTTTCACTCGACTTAGCAGTTCCTCGCCTGTCAATACAGTGATTTCAGTCTGCTTCCGTTTCTTTGTTTTAGGTGCCATCTGTTTCTTATTGGGTTGACGATTCCGTTCTCTAGCCAAGCACTTAATCTGACTTGATGTGACAGTTAAGCAGGTAATGTTCACCTTGCACAACTCGTATTCTAATGCGATGCACGGGTGCGATTTGGGCTAGGGCCTGATGCAGCCTTACCCAAGGTATATAATTCGAGGGTAAAGTTAAAGACAATCTCTCAATATTGCAGAGTTTTTTCCGTGACTCGATTCGGCATTTTATGCCCTGCTGCCATAGGTCATCTCAATCCAATGTGTGCTCTTGGTCGAGAGTTACAACGACATGGGCATACCGTCGTCATGCTTGGACTTCTTGACATTCAAGACAAAATTAAGTCAACAGGTATCGAATTTCATCCCATCGGGCACTCAGCGTTTCCACACGGTTCTTTAGAGACTATCCATCAGCAGTTAGGGCAACTCACTGGTTTGGCAGGCTTCAACTTTACTGTAAAGTGGATTCTGCAAGAACTTCAGATGCTTTTTACCGAAGGAATCGAGGCCATTCGAGAAGAAAAAATTGATGTCCTAATTGTTGACCAAACAACATTGGGAGGCTCTACAGTCGCAGATTATCTAAGTCTTCCTTTTGTAACTGTCTCCAATGCGTTACTGATTAATCGTGAACCTGGCATCCCCCCCTTCTTTACCAGTTGGGACTATAATACATCGCCCTGGGCACACTTACGAAATCAACTAGGCAATGGATTTCTTTATGCAATCACTCACGCAGTCAGAGCACAAGTGAGCCGCCAAAGACGATTATGGAAACTCTCTCCCTACAACAATGATGAAGATTTCTTTTCTCCACTGCTCCAAATTTGTCAACTCAATGCAGGCTTTGACTTTCCCCGTCGTAATTTAGTGCCTTGGTTTCACTACACAGGACCTTTACAGGATCCATCTGGCATTGAACCGATTTCTTTTCCAGCTTTACCTTTTCCCTTTGATACACTGACTGGCCAGCCGCTCATTTACGCTTCTTTGGGTACGTTACAGAATCGTAAGCCTGAAATCTTCAGGATGATTGCTCAAGCCTGTCAAGGGCTTGACGCTCAACTGGTCATTTCTCTCGGTAATCCTAATGCTGCGGTTGAGGCATTTGAGATTCTTGGGTCGCATATTGTGGTGCCCTATGCTCCCCATCAACAGCTTATTCAACGCTCAAGGATGGTTATTACACATGCAGGAATGAATACAACGTTAGGTGCTCTCAGCAATGGTGTTCCCATCCTTTCTTTACCTATTACGAACGAACAGCCTGCGATCGCGGCTCGGCTTGTTCGCACTGGAGCGGGGGAAATGCTTCGCTTATCAGATCTAAGCATTGAAAAGCTGCACGCAACCGTTCACAAAGTTTTAACACAAGATTCGTACAGACTCAAAGCGATTCAAATGCAAACTGAAATCAAACAGTCTGGTGGTGTTAGACGAGCTGTTACTCTCATAGAGCAAATGCTTAAAACAGGCAGTCCGGTATGTGACCCCAAACGAGCCTGAAGAAATCTTCACAGCGAATTGGGAAAACTCTTAGATTTTCTTTTTCATGCCGTTAACCTCAGCATCTCAAAGCTGAACGACCTCAAGCCATCGCTGCCTCGACATTACATTGGCTTGGGAAACTGCGGGGCACCATAAGATATGGGAATCGCTTATCGGAGGGATGGCTGACGGATGGGGCAAACGTCTGACCAAAGCCGAGCTGGTGCTTTGCGGAATAGGCGATCGCTAGGGCTGTTCCGAAGCACCCCAAACCCTTACAGGGATTGAAACCAGAGGGCAATAGTTTAGAGTACAAGCTACCTCCCACTGTGAAATAGAATAAAATCCCTCACTTAACCTCGCTAACCCCTAGCATCCCGTCCAGATGCCGCATAATCCCCAAAGTTTCCTAACTTGAGAATCCTTCACCCTCTAAACGATCCCTAAATCGCCCACACTCCCCTCGCACATCCAACCTGGGCCAATGATCACCATATACCCAACCAAACGTACCACCAAAATTCTCCCCAAAGCCTCCATCCCATAGCCACTCGCCATTGCTACAGCCACAACACAACCAATCCCTCACCTTGCCCCCCTGCACCATGTGCGGCGACGACTGGCTGACGGCAGGTAGAAGAGCCTGGTGATACTTCATCGAAAAGGCGATCGCGTTCTGAGCATAGGCTTGAGCTGACGCTTGACCCTACTGAGCGTGGAGCCGCCGAGCGGTTGAGCTTCCCAAGATTGGGTCTTTTGTCCTAAGATGTCCGCATCTTGAGTATCAGTGGATGGATTGTGTAATTGCTTAGAAAGTGACGAAAACCAGCGTAGTCTTTGAAAAAATTGATTAAAGGGCAGTGGAGAGGTGAGTAGACAAGCAAACTGGCCGGAGCTTTTTGTCGTAATAATATCTTTATATAAGACTATTAATATCATCTATATTTTAACATAAAATAAAAACTAAGATTTTAGAAAAATTCGATCAAATCATTAATTATTTTTTGTTACGAGCGCATGTTGAAATTTAATGTACTTGAATTCTAATGTTTAAAACAAAATCAAAAGTTCTAAAGTTTTTAGTACTATCACTAATCGTCTGCTGTACTTTCCTTGCAGTAGGTGTAGTAAATTCTCAAAGACTTCCATTCAATAAAGTTCAGCTCATATCTTCCACCAAAGAGACCTATAAGCATAAATTAGCAAGCGAACTACTACCAGAGATAGGGATTGCAAAAAGATATGACATGCATTTCGATCACTTGTTGGGTACATTAATCGGCAAGGGCGACGATCTTAAGCTTTACGCAAGGTTTAGAAAGATGTTCATAAGAGAAATTGGATGGCAACAATTCAAAGATGCTTATGCAAAAAGGTTGGAAACCGATTTTTCAGAAGATGAATTAAAAGAACTACTGAATTTATCAAAACAACCTTTAATGCAGAAATTGTTGCAGTCTGAATTCAACGCCTACGAGGATACCTCCAAACAAAGATTTAGAATAGGATTTGAGTTGTGGGAAAACTATAATAACGGCAAAATAGATTTGCCCCTAGAGTGACAGAACCAATCTAAAATATTTACACTGCTGGTCTTTATTAAAATGATAAATACTTAGCAGTAAGCTCAAAAGCCATGAGATTTAACGTCTATTATTTTATCTGGTCTATCGTCTTATTTCTAATTGAGCTATATATTGCTCTTTATGTTCGAGACAACTTCATTAGACCCTATATAGGTGATACATTAGTCGTCATCTTAATTTACTCAGTTGTCAGAACTTTTTTCTTGATTTCAATTCAGAAAGCCGCAACTGGAGTGCTCCTATTTTCATTTGCTATTGAGTTTCTTCAGTATTTTAAGATTGTCGAAATTCTAGGCTTACAGTCATCCTCAATCGCTAGAACAGTAATTGGAACAACTTTTACTTGGGAAGACCTGTTGGCTTATACTCTTGGATTTATAATGATTCTCTGCTTTGAACAGCTTTTCATAAGCTATAAAAAAGCATGATCACCGCACCGCTCACGCTCAAGTCTTCTCAGAAAGGGTCAGACTCAGCCTCTGCAAAATCGCCATCTGAGCCCAGGCGTTCAAGAGCACCTCTCCCCAGATACTTTCTCAGCCAAGCTCCTGAAAACAGCCCGACCATCTCGCAAATCTTACCCACTCCCACTCTCCCACTGCCCATAACCAGTGTCCAGTATTCCATCTCTCTCCACTGGTAATCCGTCACAAGGCCACACTGCTGATCGCTTTTGCCCGTGCTGAGACTGTCTCTGGGAGTTTACTCTGCCCTTTGAGCTCCGCGACGGCTTGTCTGATTCGTTGCTGCGCCGCTTCCCGTTTCGCTGGGTGGCAAATCTCTCAACAAAAAAGGACGCAGCAGGTAGTCTTGGATTACCCAGCTATCCTACAGAAATATCGAGATGGGGTAAGTGAGTAGAGCGGGTGCATCCCACTTATAGTCCTCACCTTATAGTCCTCACCCTGATCCCTTATTCATCAACTCCCTTTGGGGAGCAGGGGCGGGTCAGCAGGAGCGCTCCTGACAAACCGACCCCTCCTCAGAGAAGATGAAGAACAGGTGCAGCGCGGATAGTCTATGGATAAACTTGCACCAATGCGATACACCCCTTACTCAAGGCGATTGCATTACGCCTTACCCATCGAAAGGTTTCCTTGTGGATCAATCGTGACCTGAATTTCGCCGCCAGCACCCTCTCCAGGTTTGATGAAGATTTCTTCAGAACCACCAAACCACTGGCCAGAAATCATCCAATCATTATCAATGACCTTGCACAGTCCACGCATGGTATAAATCCAGAGTCCTTCTGAAATATCATCGGTCTGTGGCACGGGTAGATATCGCCCAATATCTCCGCTAAAGCCAGGGGAACAAGCCCAGCTTTCCCCTACATGTCCAGGTTGATGATTGACGAAAGCAACGTCACCATTTGAAGTAGAGGGCTGCTGATTCGTAACGGTCTTGATGTTAGTAAACATTGTAGTTCTCCTGTTTTTACTATTAGTTGTGGTTTAAGTGATTTGCGTTGAGTCACCCCACCCACTTGCAAAGGCATGGGTGAAGGCAATTAGAACGACTGCCCAGGGAATAGACCATTTCCCCCTCAAAGGGTGGCTACAGAACCTCAGCAGGCACGAGCATTTGTTCGATAAATGGCTTGTGCGTTGTTAAAAAGGCAAGAGCGCACAGGGACAGCTAGGCGGCAGCAGTAGCAATCTGTCTTTGGTAAGATTGAATTTGAATGCTGTTTTTCCTTAGATAGGATATGCCACGATAGCGAAGCCGACCTTGCTCCTGTAACTGAGGTAGCAAGAACGACACCATTTCGTAGTTCGTGCCACGATACATTAAGCGCTGAGTGACCGGCTCAACGACAGCAACAACTGAGCGACCGACAGATGGTTGTGGTGACTGATAACGGCTACCGCGATACATTAGCCCAGAAACGGCTTCCTGAGGCTGAATTTGCGAAACATTGATAGCTTGCGACATGATAGATTCTCCTTAAAAATTAATAAGCCAGAACGTAATGCAACAAAACACACAACATTGACTCCGACACGCTGAGTCCGATGAAATTGCTCGGATGTGCGTCAGATTCAAGAGGATATTTGAAGCTCAGTTTGGGTAAACCCGCCAATTATTCAGATGGCCATTGGTTCACTTACGCTGAAGGATTAATGGGGTGTTGTCATTAGTACGGGCTAAACCTAGGTTTAGATCCATCAAAATCAAATTTCTCGAAAATTTGTTTAAAAGAAGTCAGGATTCGATGTGCTGAAGGCCTGCCATCATTGTATTACAAGCATTTGAAGCTATTAATCCTCAGGAAAACAATTTCTTCCTCAGACAAGTTTGAGAAGCCTCTAGCCAAGTAAGATCGACGCCATTTCTCAATTATCTGGCATGGAGCATCCACAAATTAGAGGTCGAGCATCCCACCCATCCTGCGATGAGAAAGCATCGTCAAATCAGATCTTGAAACTGAGCGAGGCTGTTGAGAAGTAAATCGAGTCCAAACTCGAAATCATGCATCCCGTCATAACGACCCTCAATCACCTCATGGGTAAGTCGGTTGAGGTAAGGATACGAATCAGCAGGAATAAGCGCAAGACCAGCCTTTGCAACTTCAGAATACTCTGTCGCCTCTAACGGAAAGTTCAGTTCCTGAAGCGTAAATCCATAAATATGGCTATCTATCACGTTCCACACATGATCCGCCATCTTAAGGGAAAAACCAGCTTCACAAAGACAGCCCAACGTTGCATCCACATAGCGCAACATTGCTGGCCCCACATTTACCCTCGACATCAGTACCATCGCTGCCCAAGGGTGGCGCAACAATACCTCGTGAGCCGAGATTGCCCGTCTCCGCATCGCCAGCTTCCAATCACCCCCTAAATGAGGGATCTCAATCTCACTCACGACTCGTTCAACCATGCCATCCAGCACATCGTCTTTATTCGCAACATGGTTATAGAGCGACATCGCTTTAACACCCAGCTCCTGGGCTAATCGCCGCATTGAAAGCGCCTCAATTCCGCTCTCATCAGCCAAGCGTATCGCCACCAGCAAGATCCGTTCCCGGCTCAACGGAACATGAGGCACAGTATCTGAGTTGCTTATGTTCATCCTCCAATTTTTCTCCCATCAAGCTGTAATCGGCTCAGCTAACCCCGCCATCACAACCCAATTTGCCTTCCATCTTGACAAACTTACACTGTAAGCTTAGCGTACAGTGTAAGCCTAAACTGTGACAGCTCGATTTTACCTGAGTTGTTGCTTTCCCAATGAGAGAAAACACTATGACGCCATCGAATCTCCTCCCTCCGATTCAAGGGGATGATACAAAGAAGGACACCATGAGGGCGGTTGTTCAGACCCAGTATGGTTCACCGGATGCATTAAGTCTGCAAACGGTTGACAAGCCGGTCTTAACCGACAATGGTGTATTGATCCGCGTTCACGCAGCCTCAGTTAATGCGGGGGACTGGCATCTGATGCGAGGGACTCCTTTTTTTATTCGTTTTATATTTGGAGGGCTTCTCAAGCCTAAAATTAAAATTCTCGGCGTTGACGTGGCCGGACAGGTGGAAGCGATTGGCAAAGCTGTCACACAGT
Source organism: Thermosynechococcaceae cyanobacterium MS004 (assembly GCA_022402525.1). GTDB lineage: Bacteria > Cyanobacteriota > Cyanobacteriia > Thermosynechococcales > Thermosynechococcaceae > JAAURS01. The sequence goes on along the minus strand of JAKRSB010000112.1, from coordinate 125,972 downwards.
TTCAGCCCGGAGATGAGGTTTTCGGAGATTTGTCCGAATGTGGTTTTGGGGCATTTGCCGAGTATGTCTGCGCGACCCAATCCGCTTTGGCCTTGAAGCCAAGCAATTGTTCCTTCGAGGAAGCGGCTACTATTCCTGGAGCGGCACTCGCTGCACTACAGGGACTCCGAGATGTTGGTCAGCTTCAGTCCGGACAGAAAGTCTTAATTGTTGGAGCTTCCGGTGGTGTAGGGTCATTTGCCGTTCAGATAGCAAAGGCGTTTGGGGCAGTGGTCACAGGCACATGCAGCACACAAAAGATGGGCATGGTGCGATCGCTCGGAGCCGACCACATCATCGATTATACTCAAGCAGATGTCACTCAAAATGGTCAGCAGTACGACCTAATTCTGGATGTAGCTGCCTACCGTTCAATTTTCGACTACATGCGAATCTTAAGGGCTCAGGGAACCTACGCCTTGGTGGGTGGCTCGATTGCTCGATTGTTCCAAGTCATGATTTTCGGATCTTGGCTTTCAAGACTCACTGGCCGAAAAGTGAAATTTGTGACGGCAAAACCGAATCAAGCCGATCTCGCCATTTTGAGAGAGCTGACAGTTGCAGGCAAGATCACTCCCTTCATTGATCAGTGTTATGACCTGAGCGAAGTTCCCGTCGCTATCCGTCGCTTGGAACAGCGGCAGGTACGGGGAAAGATCGCAATTCGGATGTAATACCCAGGGCCGACACCCAGGGCCGACTGGGCTATATCGCCAGAGATGAGGGAATCCATCAGCAGCCGAGCCCTCTCGAAGTTTATATTAATCAAGTTGTGCTTAGGAGACTTCATGCGTTATTTTGCTGTGTTGGCTGGCGTGACTCTCGCACTGGCGATTCCCTCAACTGCTTGGGGGGCGACCTGTGAAGATAGCTTTGTCAAGAAAGGTAGTCCTCTGACGGGGCTGCGTTTTAGCACAGAAGCTGTAGTTGAGGATTTGACGCCCCCAACCGCAATTCTTCAGATGCGTGGAATCGCTTCTAGCAAAGGATATGACATTATTGTCGAGGAAGCAGAGGACGGGAGTATGTTGATTGAACAGCCCCGTTCAGGCTCAGCGCGTCCTTTTCCGATCGTCGTTACTGCAACACCCCTAGAGCGAGCTTCGCGGGTAAAACTTGAGGCAAAATTGCCGAGCGGGATGTTCGCTGGTGCTGACGGTGCAAAAGCTGAGCTGTGCAGTATGTTAACTGCGGTTAAGGGCGGGAAAGCGGGTATTGATGCTGCCACGAGTGGCAAGGGTGCGACTTCAACAGCGGCTCCGATTGTTATTGATGCACTGGTACTGTCGCAGCAAATTTCTCAGGAAGCCGATAGTAATGCAGCCATCATCCCGTCACGCTACCAAGGGAAATCATTCACGATTAAAGGTCGTGTGGCTTATGTAATTCGGGATGCTGGCACCTACCGCATTGCCTATGACATTCCAGAGACAACGAGTGATCTCGTCCTCAAAGTCGGAAAATTTCGATTTTTAACTCAGATTAGTTGTCTAATGGCTAAAGGGCAGAGCGCCTATGCCTTAACGCTAAAGAAGGGAAACAGCATTAAATTGACTGGCAAATATCGTGACTTTGACCAGTTTAAGCACGTCATGTGGTTCGACGGTTGCAAGCCTTCCGACTGAGGATCACGGATTAAATCAGATCCGCGATTCTCAGCAGCGGGTACAGCAACTCCAGCAGCCTCGCAAACAATGCCAGAGCCGCAAGCACCATCGACGGCAGGTAAGCCTCCCAGGGGATAACAAAGGTTGGTCATTTCAGCCCTTTAGACAGGCTGATCTGGTTCTAAACCCCATTTAAGTTGAAGCGTAGCCGGATTTAGGGTGTCATGAACCAGTGCCCTCCGGTTGCGACAGAAGCTTACTGGTCAACTTACGCATCGAGGCTCGGAGTACAGAGCACCGTATCCATCAGCTCACACAGGGCATCTTTAGCATTGCTGCAGCAATCATAGATCGTTTGCCGAAGTTGGCGTAGTTGTGCAAAGATCATACAGGCAATGGGTTTAACCGCTTCATTGACCTTGCGGCAGTCCGTGTCCTGCATGGACTGCCTGACCTTATGAGTCCAAACTCAAGTAGGAAAGTACTGCACAATTTCATCCAGCCCGCCCAAACGCTCGGCATTGTAGCCTCTGAGATAGTCTGATGCCATCATTTTAGGCAACAGACCTGCTTTGCGATCACGGCAACCCTGCTCGAATCGTTCATCCTTTTGCCGAGACTTCCCACCAAACAACCCAAACATTTTTCACAATCAACTCTGTGAGACTTATCTCCACTGTAGGCAGCTAAATTCATCGCTGCCAGCGCGGTTTCTTTTCAAATCGATAAATTAAAGTGATGGATTGAGGGCAGTAGTCTGAATCTGGGCGATCGCAGTTTCTCAAGTTTTAGCTTTGGGGGCGATCAGTTACCAAACAGGCAGTTCTTCTTTGGCAGTTACGGTTAGCTTTAAACCTAATTCGTTGAGTAAAGCTAAAATCGATAATAGTTCTGGCGTTTTGCCTTGATCAAGCAAGCGATAACAGTTTTCCCAAACAGGATCGGGTTCGTTGGAGTTATCGACCTGATTTCTTCGAGCTTCAGCGACATTTTTCAATGCCAGTACGATCTGCTCAAGATTGCTATCCTCTAAGACGGCATCCAGATAAGCCGCTGCTTCTGCTGGGTCTTTTAAGGATTCAATCAAATAGGATTTATAGCTTTTATGAGTTGTCATGGCATCTCGCTTGAAAATCCGTCCAGTATTGTTGTGCGTTAAGAATGTCTTGATCCTGGGTACTTTTTGCGCCGCCACAGAGTAAAAGGACAATGGTGATGCCTGCCTGAGCAAAGTAGACTCGGTAGCCTGGGCCATAATCAATTCTGAGTTCTAGCACTCCTTCGCCAACGGGCTTAAAGTCTCCTAGGTTGCCTAGGCTAACGCGATCAAGTCGTTTCTTAATTCTAACTCTAGCCTGTCTGTCTCGTAGAGCGTCTAGCCAAAGTTCAAAGGGACAATTACCGTCTGCTGTCACGAATAAGACCACTTCTCGTGGCTGCGCTTCCATAAGCTCTTAATCCAACTGGATAGATTTTTCTAATTTTGGCATGGTCTTAGAAATAACATGACCTACAGATCACCCTTGCAAACAACCTAACCCTGGTGACACATAATACACAAGAATTTGAGCGGGTTGAGGGTTTACAGCTTGAGGATTGGGAGGTCGAGACATAGGGGCGATCGCAGTTTCTCAAGTTTCAGCTTTGTGGGCGATTGCCAATCAATCAGGTTGCGCTTCTTTCAATAAGTTATCCACAGCACCAGTAGTTTCTTCTAATCCCAGAGAAAAAATATCATTGATATTGGTCTCAGTCAAACCTGGCTCAATTACCTCCAGAAGATCTCTAATTCTTAAATAGCTAGAGCTATTTTTATGTGCCGAGAAGTTATTTTCTAATTGATTTTTAATCTGTATGATTAAATTTCTGAACTCTAGTGCTAAATCTTTTGTTTTGGAAATATGTCTATCATAGAGTGCTATCTCAAAAATATTTTTAGAGCCTTTGAGTGATGAAACTATTTTTTGCCGCCTTGTTAAGATTTCTAAGTCGCGCATTAATCCATAGATACTTGCTCGAAAAAGATGTCTTGACTCTTGGCAAAACTCTATTTCCTGCAAGCAGTTCCATATACCTTTGGGTAGCTCAAGAGGTATAAGCATCTCCCATCTAATTTTACCTTCTAGAAGATTTTCTAGATCAGTTGAGCTAATTTGATAACTTCCTTCAAGAAACCGTTTACCTTTATATATTGGAATCAAACAAAAGAAACTTACAAGATCCCGTATTTGCGTCATCTCAGAGATAATAACTTCAAGATAAAGTTCGATACTACATGTATCATCCACTGAAAATACAATCGGTAAGTAACTTTGCGGATATTCCAAATAAATATTATTTGGAAGGATTAAATCTAAACCATTTTCCTGTAATGGAGCCAATGTCTCTTGAACGCGACGAATTATTTCTTGCCTTTCCGATTCTTTATTAGCCCGAATATATGCAAAGACATCAATTGGTAAACTATGAGGTGGGTTCAAAATCCAAACTTCAAGAAGATCTGCTAATTTTGAATAGGCGATTTTCTCTTTATTGTCCAAGCTGCTTGCACCAAAGTAATCAGGTGATTCTTGAAATAGCTGACCAAATGAATTCTGCATGCCATCAAGTTGACTCAGTGCTCCCTTGAAATGGTCTATTGTAAATTTGCCAATAGATTCATCTTTGTTTTTGAGCCATCTTGATAGATCGGTAATAAAGCTGTAGAGGCTTTGCAGCCATTTACCATGAAAATTGTTTTTAAGAATTCGCTCTAATTGCAATGGAATAGTTTTGCCAACTACTTTTAAATTTTCTGCTGAAATACTTGAAACATGTCTTATTTCATCTTCAAGGCTCTCAAATAATTTACTGATGTCAGAAATTAGAGATGTACTAGCTTTCTTGCTAGAAGAAAAGCCTATCTCCAAAGCCTTTGATAACTTTTGAGCAAGAGTCAATAGATTTAATCGGACACTAAACCATTCTTTCTGATACGTATAATAGCTATCAGGCAGGTAATTTTTATCAATAATTCTAAACCAAATCGAATTTCTTGCAACATCTGAGTTGAATGGTAGATAATGTTCTGAGATATCTTTGTAGGTTTCATCAAATGATAGCTTAAGTTCTGATGGTAACAGCCAGATACCCTGCGATTTATAATTCTCACAGAAAGGAATAGTCGATCGAAGATAATTGATCCGATTCATAGTCTGCTCATGAGTGTTAGAGTTATCACTTGAATCTGGGAAAAATTCTATATATGCTTCTTGATCTGAGACTTCTAATGTGATGCAGTCTATGTGAAGCTTCACATAACCGATAATTTGATTTTGATACAGACTGAACCAGAACTGATAAGTGGAAGCATCATATCGATAAAGTCCTTGTGTGAAATTGCAAAACTCTTCGAATGGTAACTCGAAAACAGTTTCATCTTGAACAAGATCATCTTTGATTTCATTCCAACTCGGAAGATGTAACTCACATAAAGCACACCAGTCAAGCAATTGCCCTAGAAGAGAATGTGCAGATCTGATTGTATTAATTCTTAAAGATGAAATTACATTAGACAAAAACTCTTTGCATAGATCAAGACCTCTAGGGACTTGAATAACTTTAGCTATAATTTCATTTAATTCTTGAAAATTCTGTGAATCCTTAGCTAAATCTTCAAATACACTTGAAAGTTTGTAATCCTTAATAACAGGCATGTATTCCATGCCGATTAGAAAAGGAAAATTTGAACCAAATGTTTTATATGATTCATCAAATACATTTCGATTTTTATTAAAAAAAATACGTTCGCCAGCTTCAAAAAAACCATTTGTATAATCCAAAATGGTTTTGACATCTACTCCTTTAGCTTGTTCAGTAAGTTTTGATATAAATCTCTTTGTATCAAGGCCATCTTTGCATAAAGCATTTGAGATGAAAGAGGCAATATTCTCTGAGGGGACAGCATTTAGTATAGCTAGCGCTGTACTAGCTGGATTTGGAAATCCTTCATGAAGAATTTCAAACAGTGAGTTAGACCGTAACCAATGAAGACCATTCAGCATCCCGTCCTCTAGCTGTAGGTATTCCCCTAGAAGCGAATTTAGTGTCTGCTGCGGATCGCTGTTGAAAGATATATTTTGCAGCAACTTATCAACCAATACAGGTGTTCCTAGAGCATGAGCTAATGAAGTACGCCGTAAGATTTCAATTTTTGCTGGGTCTTCCTGCTGCTGAAAAATCTGTCTGACCTGCTCACGTAATCTATCTTCAAGCATTCGTCCTTGAGTTACCAGATATACGTATTCCATCAGTAGATAGGGCTTGCCAATTTTCTCATATGCCCATTCTGGAGAAATGGCAGATGTATGTACTTTCCTCTGTGTCTTGAGTTGTTGAAAGATCTGCTTTGCCTCTTCTAGATCAAGTCTCGGTTCCAAGATTTCATAATTGATTAAACTTTCTTGTGCAAACCGTTGCCAGTCTTCATCTCGAACCGTGACTAAAACCCGAATATTTAATGCGGCACATTGCTGAGCGACGGATGCCCAAAGACGAGTCTGCCATCTAACGTCATCGATCAGTAGCAGGATAGGCAATCCCAAATTTGCTCGGAACTGGAGGTAATTACGGATTAACTCAACTTGTTCCGATGTTTCAGCAATGCGTAGCACAAAGACATGCTCAGGCGATCGCTTTTCATATGCATACCGATACAATAGGGTAGACTTGCCCTGTCCACTGGAAGAACGCAGAATACAAATCTTAGAAGCATTCAGAGCAACATCAATTTTCTCCAACCAGATCGGTCGGACTATATCCAGTCCTGCAACGACGTGACCACTTCTCGTTCCTTTGGCATCAAAGAAGTCTGTTGGCGTTGCATCTATCTTCCATTCAACTCGATTGATCAAACCTTGTCCATAAGCTTGAAACTCTGTCTCACGCGCCAAAGCCTCTCCTACAACACCCCGAACATCTTCCAAATCTAACCGAGTAACCGTTTTACGGTCCTTAGCCCACTCCAAGAACTTCGCAACGAGCGTGTAAATATAGGTTTCAACCGCTTCGCTACCTAAGCTAAATCTTTCTGCAACAATGACTTGAAGTTCTTGCCAAATCTTTTCTTCTGGCACTGAAAGAATCGTAAGTTTGCGAAGTAGAGCATTTGACTCAGCTTCAGAATATCCAACTTGAGCACATAATTTACAGAACTTATTTTCAACTCGTTTTCTTTCGTTTGCAAGCAAAGACTCCAGTCGAGTTAGTTTCTCAATATCGCCTGTTAGAGAAAATCCTACAGCCAAGACAAAACCACAGTTAGCGTCAGTACGATGAACAGACAGAAAACCGTCTAACGGGCCTTTGAGCTGACTCCAGTTCCAGTCTTTATCCGCCGATTTTACCTGAACATATTCATTCTCATAGTGAAAACCTCTAATACCTAAAAAGTCTACGTCCTCAATTCCTTCTAAACGCAAGGAGGCTGTTTCGTTTTCTTCGTTGTAGAGATCAAAGGCTCGAAATAAAGAATAAAGGATTTGATAACGTATGCCACGAATATTTACTGCTCCGTGCCATCGAGACCTAAAAATCGCATCTAGATCTTTGCTTATTTCATTCGGCTGGGGGCTAAGGGTCTTTTTCTCAACTTTTCGGCCTGCTCTCTTAGTCGACTTAACCCGTTTAGACATAAGCGTTCCGACTGTTTTCGAGATTTTCACTCCACATATAGTATCAAATCAAATCTAAGTACGCTACATATAGAGTATGGTGATTTGCCTAGGTATAAATGATCGCACCTTTCTTCCATACCAGTTTTCGATGTTAGAGTGCGATCGCCTCGTTGGGTATAACCTTGCGGAGAAAATGCGATCGCTATCCCTGTTCCAAGCAAATTTATTAAGGGCACTGACCTAAATCAAAGTATAGAATTCAAGGAACAGGGCAAAATTAATCTTATGACCGGATCAATTACCTTACAAATCCCAGATCCGCTCTACCAACGCATAGCTAGCACAGCCCAAGCAACCCATCCCATCGCCCAATGGAAGAAGTGGTTCTTCATTCACTTCAAGTGGGCAGTCCCCCCGCCTGGGATAACGCCCCCGAAGAATTTCAAGCTGATCTTGCCGCCCTAGATCGGCTTGAAGACGAAGCTCTATGGAAAATTGCCCAAGCGCGTAAAGCACATTCAGACATGACACGCTACGAAGAACTGTTACAGAAAAATCAAGAACATACTCTCTCTGACACCGAACGGACAGAGTTAACAGCACTTAGGGTTGAAGGCGATCGCTTCATGTTGTGCAAAGCCCAAGCCGCAGCTATTCTGCGCTAGCGCGGTCATACAGTTGTTCATCCTTAGCTCTTTGTGTCCGCCTACATTCCCGAAAGCCTAAAAAGCCAGGTTGAACAAACAGACCGCCATCGATGCTGTTTTTGCTTAACCACCGAAGCAAATAGCGGCATACCCATGACCCACGATCACATCCTTCCCCGTTCCAGGTCTGGATGACCTTAACGATGGTTGATTAAACCCAAAATGGGTATTGTAACGAACATCTACGCACCCAAAGAAGTCATCGCCATCTCTACTATAAATACACTTCCTTGATCGACTTGACTTTCGACCTTGACTTGGGCTTGATGTTTTTGGGCGATCGCCTGCACAATCGCCAACCCTAGCCCAGTCCCTCCAGTTTTGCGAGAGCGATCGCTATCCACCCGATAAAACCGCTCAAAAATTCGATTTTGTGCGGCGGGTGCGATGCCAATGCCTGTATCTTTTACAGTGATGATAGCGGTGCGATCGCGGGCGGTGAGGCTAACCAACACATCACCGCCATCGGGCGTGTAGTGAATTGCATTGGCGATTAAGTTTGACACCAGGCGGTAAAGCTGAGACTCGTTGCCCAACACATAAAGTTCACGATCCGGAATTTGGTGGGTTAAGTGCAAGTTAGTAATCGCTGCCAGCTCTAAAAATTCCTCGGTTAAATCGCTGATTAAATCGTTTAAGCAGCAATATCCAAAGGGCTTTGGCGATGAATTTTGCTCAAGGCTAGTTAGCAAAAGTAGATCGGAAATTAAATGGCTCAAACGCCGTCCCTGCCGCTCAACAGTGTGGAGCATGGTTTGGATCTCTTGGGGACTGGACTGCGGCACTCGTAAGGTAGCTTCGACCGTGGCCAAGAGGCTAGCCAAGGGCGATCGCAGCTCATGGGCAGCATTGGCGGTAAACTGCTGCTGCTGCTGATAGGACTGATAAATCGGCTGCATCGCTAACCCTGAGAGCCACCAGCTAGATGCAACCACTAAGCCCAGGGCAAGGGGCAACCCAACGGCAAAAGTCCATTGAATTCGTCTGGTTTCCGCATCCAAGGGTTCCAACATGCGCCCAATTTGCAAATAGCCCCAAGAGGGATGGGCGCTGGTTGTTCCAGCGGGATGATTGGCTCCTGCGCTGTGCAGGATAGTCGTAAACTGGCGATAGCGCAAACCATTCACGCTCTGTACCGTCTGCCACGATTCAGCCTGGAGCATTTGGAATCGTTGGGGCGGTAGATTAGGGGAAAAGGCCAGCAGCTTTCCCTGGTGATTGAAGAGCCGAATCGCATAAAGAGTGCGATCGCTAATGCCAGTGGTATGGCGCTGAATTAGCGTGGGATTGACATTGCAGGGCTGCCCCGCTAAACAAAGCTCAGGCAAAATTCGCCGTAAAACCGCCGTTGGGTCTTCTCCAGCCGGGAGCATGGGTTCCAAACTATCATGGAGCGTCCCAGCGATCGACTCGATTTCCCGTTCCATTGCAACCCAATGAGACTGAACCAGAGCGCGGTAGAGGCTAAACCCAGATAGGCTCAAAATTACCGCCATCACTCCGGCGTACCAGAGTGCTAAACGGGTGCGGCTACGGCGAAAGAGTTGATGGGTATTCATTGTTGCGTGTTAAATCGGTAGCCCTGACCGGAAATCGTTTCGATGGGGCAGTTACAGCCATAGCTGGCTAGTTTACGCCGCAGTAACCGCATTTGTGCCGCCACAACGTTACTCATTGGCTCTTCATCTAGATCCCAAAGTTGATGTCGAATTTTGCTGCCTGCAATAATCCGATCAGGGTTTTGCATCAGATAGGCAAGGATTTGAAATTCCTTGGCCGTTAATGGAATTGTTTGTGGGGGTTGAGCGAGCCCAAGGTATAGCGCATTGTTGGCGTAATCTAGGGTGAGCGCGCCAATGGTCAGGGTTTGGGGCTGGAGTTGGGGCGATCGCCGTGCCAATGCCCGCAGTCGCGCCAATAGCTCCTCCATGACAAACGGTTTGATCAAATAGTCATCAGCTCCAGCATCCAGCCCTGCCACGCGATTTTCTGGCTGGCCCAAGGCGGTCAACATCAGGACAGGTAAGGGATTTTGGCTTAATCTGAGTCGCTGACATAGTTCTAATCCCGATAGCTCTGGTACAAGCCAATCAAAGATTGCCACCGTGTAGTCTGTCCACTGGCTTTCGAGATAGCCCCATGCCTGAGCGCCATCTGATACCCAGTCCACCACATATTTTTCGCTGACCAAAACCTGCTTAATAGCCAGCCCTAAATCTACTTCATCTTCGACCAGCAGAATTCGCATCGCATCAGAAAAATTACTTGTGAGCTTGATTGTACCGAAGCCCCTTTCATTTCATCTGAATTTCATCTGTCCTCTGGCAAACTATGGAAGATTTTTGTTCGGCTCAACGTCTGCGTGAGGATTTATCATGAAACCCTTTCCACTTATTAGCTCCATTCTTGCAGTCGGTCTAGCGATCAGTACGCCGACCGCTGTGTTTGCCCATGTGGGTCATGGTGATGAATTTCAGGCCCAAGGTGGTATTGAAAGGGTAAAGGTCAATTCCGAAACCGATCAGATGTTGGGCATTATCGTTACCCCCATCACCGCCACTACTGATGGAGGAGCCGCCGTGATGGTTCCGGTCACATCCCTGGTGGATGCGGATGGCAAGCAGCTTGTTTTTGTGCAGTACGAAAATTTTTATGAGCCCGTTCCCGTTACAACGGGTGCAACGAAGGGTGAGCTCATCGAAGTGACTCAAGGGTTATCAGTAGGGGAGAAGCTGGTAACGCAGGGCAGTTTGTCGCTCTATGCCGAATCTCGCAAAACCCAAACCGCTGATACCGCCGCTTCTCCTCAAGCGACGTCTCTCCCACCCAATACCACCCATGCCCAAGCCGATGCCCAAGGTATTCCCCATAGCCACAATAGCTCCGACAGTATGGCGCAACTACCAGCGGATGCAACAAAACAGGCGAGTGGCTTCCCGATTGGCACCTTAGTTGCCGTTGGGGGGGGCGCTGTTTTACTGCTGGGCGGCGCGTTCGCTGTGATGGGCGGTCGCAAGAAGAAGGGAGGCGTTTAATTTAAGATGTTCAACTCAATTCTGAATCAGACGCTCAAAAACTCGATCGCCCAGCGGTGGTTTATTGTCATTTGTGCGATTTTTATCACAGTATGGGGCGTCTTTAGCGTCACTCAGATGCCACTGGATGTGTTTCCCGAATTTGCGCCGCCCCAGGTTGATATTCATACCGAAGCCACTGGACTCGCGCCCGAAGAAGTCGAATCGCAAATTACAGTACCGATCGAAAGTGCAGTGAATGGCCTACCGGGAGTAACGACGGTGAGATCGTCTTCTAAGGTGGGGCTATCGATGGTGCAGGTGGTGTTTGACCAAGATGCCGACATTTACAAAGCGCGGCAATCGGTCACGGAACGGCTGCAACAGGTGACAAACCAACTGCCAGAAGGTGTGCATTCTCCCGAAATTTCCCCGCTGGCATCGCCTCTAGGCACCATTCTGATGTATGCCTTTACGGTCAATGGGCAGGGGCAAACTTCAATGATGGATCTGCGCCGCTTGGTGGATAGCACCCTGAGCGGTCAGATTTTGTCGGTGCCTGGGGTCACGGATGTCACCATTTATGGCGGTGATGAGCGGCAAGAACAGGTGCTGGTTGATCCGGCTAAACTGCGATCGCTCAATGTGTCCCTCGCTGAAGTGACCAATGCAGCCCAAGGCGCAAACTCCAATGCGCCAGGCGGCTTTTTGATCGGTGGTGGGCAAGAACTGCTGGTGCGCGGCATCGGGCAGGTGAAATCCATTGAAGATTTGCAGCAGTCGGTCGTTAAGGTGCGCGGTGGTCAGCCGATTTTGCTGCGGGATGTGGCAGAGGTCAAAACTGGAACAGCCCTGAAGCGGGGCGATGCCAGCTTTAACGGTCAACCCGCAATTGTGCTGATGATCAACAAACAGCCCGATATCGATACTCCCACGGTCACGAAGGCAGTAGAAGCCGTAATGAAATCATTACAGCCGACATTCCCCGCTGATGTGCAGGTGGCACGAACCTTTCGGCAGGCCAACTTTATTGATTCTGCCATCGGCAATGTCAGCGCCTCATTAATCGAAGGCATCGTCATTGTCTCGGTCATTATGCTGCTGTTTCTGATGAATTGGCGCACGGCTGTCATTACCCTTAGCGCCATTCCACTCTCTTTGCTGATTGGCTTGATGTTTATGAAAGCCCTTGGTTTAGGCATCAACACCATGACGCTGGGCGGGTTGGTAGTTGCCATTGGCTCAGTCGTGGATGATTCCATCGTCGATATGGAAAACTGCTATCGCGGACTGCGAACCAATCAGGCCCAGGGCAACCCCAAGCATCCCTTCCAGGTGGTATACGACACCTCAGTGGAAGTGCGGCTGGCGGTGATTTTTTCCACGGTCATTATTGTGGTGGTGTTTGCACCCATCTTTAGCTTGACGGGCGTGGAAGGACGAATTTTTGCGCCGATGGGGTTGGCTTACTTACTCTCCATTGCAGCATCTACACTGGTGGCGATGACCCTTTCCCCAGCGCTCTGCGCCATCCTGTTGGCGAATCAGACGCTCCCCCAGGAAGGTACTTTTATTTCAAGATGGGCGGAACGGCTCTATCGTCCCCTCCTTAACCTTTCGCTGCGATCGCCTCAAATTATTCTGGGCGTGGCACTCGCGGCTTTAGTGGCAGCTGTTGCAATCATTCCCTCTCTAGGACGCGTGTTTCTCCCAGAATTCCAGGAAAAATCAATGGTCAACTCGATGGTTTTATTTCCAGGCGTTTCGCTGGATATGACAAATCGAGCAGGGATAGCGCTGTCTACCTTACTGAAAGACAATCCCCTCTATGAATGGGTACAGGTACGGGCGGGGCGTACCCCAGGGGATGCGGATGGTGCAGGTGTCAGCATGGCGCACGTCGATGTGGAACTCAGCGATGAAGCCCTGAAGGATCGGGAAGCCAGTGTCAAACAACTGCGGGAAACATTCCTGAAGTTGCCGGGTGTTGCGCCGAATATTGGTGGGTTTATCTCCCACCGCATGGATGAAGTCTTGTCTGGGGTAAGAAGTGCGATCGCCGTCAAAATCTACGGCCCTGACTTAGCAGAACTTCGCAAGGTGGGCGAACAGGTGCGCGATGTCATCCAACCGATTGTCGGAATTGTGGATCTCCAGCTTGAACCTCAATTGCCCATTCGTCAGGTGCAAATTCAATACAATCGCGCTGCCGCCGCCACCTACGGCCTGAGCATGGAACAAATTTCCGGCGTTGTGGAAACTGCCCTCAACGGTCGGGTGGTGTCTCAAGTGGCAGAAAACCAGCAGCGCGTCGATATCTCCGTCTCCCTGACCGAATCGGCTCGCAATAGTTTAGACGCCATGCGCGGGATTCCTATTGTTGCCCCAACGGGACAAACCATTCCGCTGAGTGCCGTTGCCAACATAGACTACGGCATGGGAGCCAACGTCGTGAATCGGGAAGATGTTTCACGGCTGATTGTCGTGTCAGCTAACGTTGCCGAGCGGGACTTGGGCAGTGTGGTGGGCGATATTCAAGCTCAGATTAAGCAAAAGGTACAGTTACCCCAGGGTTACTTTATCCAATACGGCGGACAGTTTGAATCGGAGCAAAAGGCCACCAATAATTTACTGGTGTATAGCATCTTAGCGGCGATCGCCATTGCCGTGCTGATGTTCTTCTCGGTGAAGTCACTGCCCGCTACCATCGCCATCATGATTAACCTGCCCTTGGCGCTGGTGGGCGGCATTATTTCGATTACCCTAAGCGGTGGGGTCATTTCGATTGCTTCACTCATTGGCTTCATCACCCTGTTTGGGGTGGCTGTCCGCAATGGTTTATTGCTCGTAGACAACTACAACAATAAATTTGCCCAAGGAATGCCCCTCAAGGAAGTGATTGTGAGCGGATCGCTGGAGCGGATTAATGCCATTCTGATGACGGCGCTCACTTCAGCGCTGGGGATGCTGCCCTTGGCGATCGCCAGTGGAGCCGGAAACGAAATTCTGCAACCCTTGGCGATCGTGGTGCTGGGAGGGTTGTTTACTTCCACCGCATTGACGCTGTTGGTGATTCCTGCCATCTACGCCAAGTTTGGAAAGCGATTGATGCCCAAGAAAAAATCAATAGAGTCCGTTACGGTCAACACTGACTTTACGCCAGCGGAGCCAGTCACGACATCCTATCGAGAGTTTACCGCTGAAGGAAAATCTAACCGCTGATAAATAGAGTGGAGGATTCATGCCCTGTGCAGCGAGTCCTCCTTTCTCAACTTTTGGGAAGGTTAAAACCCTCAATGCCTGCCGCAACTGAGATTTATCGCTGAGTAAAACGTGGAGTGATGAAACAAAAACGAAGCAATTAGGGTTTGAGTGCCATGGCGCAGGTACTCAAACTCAACTTTCACAGAACGTCCTGGCTTCATTGTACCAACTGGATTGTGTGAAGCTTCTTTTCTAAAGCCGAAATAACCCGCAAGTATTCACGCTCAAGCTGATCTACTAATTCGTTGACCTGTGCTTCATTCTTTTCGATCGCACCTGAATTTCCGAGGGTTTCTAGCGCCTCACAGAGGGTTGCAAGGGTGACTGCGCCAAGTATGGCACTACTCGACTTTAAGGTGTGAGCACCGAAAGATAGCTGCTTTGGGTCTTTATTTTGATTGGCCTCTATCACTGTCTTAACCAATAAAGGCGCATTTTCAAGATAGACATCTATGAGTTGAATCAAAATATTCATCGCCTCTTCTCCGAGTTGATTTAAGGTGACGTTGAGCGCGTCTTCACAAATGCTCTCAACGTCTGGGGTTAATTTTTTAAGCATGGGTTTATAGGGGAGTAGAGCGGAGTTTTCAGCGTGAAGGTCTCCTAAAGACGGTGGCGGTAGCCGCTGCAGGCTCTGAACCGCTGCCTTGACATTACAAGCCTTGAGGGCGCGGGTAAGTTCTTCTATCCGAATGGGCTTGCTGACATAATCGCTCATCCCGGCATCCAGACAGCGCTCGCGATCTCCTTTCATGGCATTGGCTGTCATTGCCACAATCCGGGGCCGAACCTCTGCGGGAATGGTTTGACAAATTTCACGAGTTGCCGTCAGGCCGTCCATTTCGGGCATATGCACATCCATCAGTACAACGTCATAGGACTGACGATTCAGGCATTCCAAAACCTCCAGGCCATTGCTGGCAACATCTGCCCGAAAACCCATCCGCTGAAGCATCTGGAGCGCAATCTTTTGGTTGATCGCGTTATCTTCTGCCAAAAGAATTCTTAAGGGTAGCATTTCAGCTAAATTACGATCTATCTCAAAGCCCTTCTGCTGTCCTTGCTTAACGTGAATCCTCTGATTATTAAGGATGCCAGCAATAACGTTCAGCAACTGTGCTTGCTTGATGGGCTTATTCAAAAAAGCTGCAAAGTATTGCTCAATCTCTTGACGGTTAACCTCATAGCGTCCCATAGAAGTCAACATCACCAAAGGCAAATTTTGATAAGCCTCTAATTGTCTAATTTGTTTAGCAAGAGATACCCCATCCATATCGGGCATCTGCATATCCAGAATTGCAATATCAAAGTATTCTTTTTGGTGTAAGAGTGCTAAGGCTTCATCGGCAGATTGAGTAGCACGGGTCAACATTCCCCAAGAGCTGGCCTGCTTATCAAGGATTTTCCGATTTGTTTTGTTATCATCCACAATCAGGAGGCGTTTATCCTCAAGATTAATCTGCGTCAGCTTGAGTTCTATATCTGACGTCTGCTCAACTGCGTCCGCAACGATAGAGAAGTAAAAGGTCGTGCCTGCTTCAACCTGGCTTTCAACCCAGAGTTTACCGCCCATCATTTCAACAAGCTGCTTACAAATGGCTAGCCCTAGACCCGTACCGCCATGTTTACGCGTGGTTGAAGAATCAACCTGGCTAAAGGGCTGAAAAAGACGTTCTAAGCGATCTGGCGGAATTCCGATTCCCGTATCTTTAACCGAAAAGACAATCTCGTACTTAGGTTGGCCCGAATAATGGTCTGCTTCAGCCTTGGGGGCAAGCTGATGGCCGGTTACAAATACAAAAATCTCGCCCTGCGCCGTAAATTTGATGGCATTACTGATTAAGTTGACTAAAATCTGGCGTAAGCGGCCAACATCGCCAAGAATAGTGTGGGGAACTTGAGGTTCAATCTGAAAGGCGAGTTCTAATTTCTTTTCGGCTGCTTTTCCGAGGAGTAAATCAAACGCTTCTTCAAGGCAGCTCCTGAGCTGATAAGGATACTCTTCTAAATCTAATTTGCCAGACTCAATTTTTGAGAAATCTAGAATGTCATTAATCAGCGTCAGCAGCGAGTCTCCGCCGTTGCGAATGGTTTCGACAAAGTCCCGTTGCTCAGAGGATAAATGAGTGTCTAGCAGCAGCCCTGTCATCCCAATGACTGCATTCATGGGCGTCCGAATTTCATGACTCATGGTGGCCAGAAACTCACTTTTGGCACGGGTTGCGGCTAACGCCTCATCACGGGCTTTGGCGAGTTCCTTCTCGTTTTCTTGGCGCTCTATCTCACTCCCAATCCATTGGGCCATTAACCTTAGAAGCTCTTTATTAACCGCCGAGAATCCAGATTGGCGGGGCTTATGGCTCGAAAAACTGAGGGTACCATAGACTTTCCCCGCAACCATAATGGGAACGCCTAAGTAGCTTTCAATTTTTAGACTGCTGTAGCAGGGATGATCGCGCCACTTAGAGGCACTGGCCTTGAGTACCGATAAGCTTTTCTGAGACTGAGCCACCTCTCGACAATAGGTTTGGCTAAGGTTACAGGCCAGTCCTTTGAGGGTTGTTTCGTTGGGGAGTTGCACAAACAGCGCATCATAGCGATCGCCTTTGATACAGGAGAGAACTCCCATCTCAAGGTCTAACTGCTGCCGCCCTAGAAGCAGCAGTTCATGGATACACTGCTCAAAATCGTAACGGGAAGCAGATGTAATTTCATACAGTGCGCGGATCGAATTTTCGCTAGCCTGAAGCTGAGTATTTGCAAACTTCAGCGCTGCCGTCCGCTCTTCGACAATATTTTCTAACTGAATGCGGTATTGCTGAAGCTCTTTTTCTTCAATTTTGAGCTGAGTTACATCGCGAATTGCCAGCACGGCACTCAATTCTTCTTTACCAAAGGCAACTGGAGACCAGTCAATCTCTAAAATTTTTTCAAGATTATCTCGATGAAATTCAAAAAAATCGAGTCCGCTTGCTTGCTGATTCAACACAATCTGAACAGGGTGTTCTTCTGAACAAAGAAGTTGGCCATTGCGTTTAAGCGGAAGAAGTTTTAGGAGAGGTTTACCTAAAAACGTTATTTTTTTGCGCTGCACCAACGCCTCAAATAGTGCATTGCACCATTGGATATTACCCTCTCCATCAGTCCACACAATGGCATTCGCTACTGCATCTAAGGCCACCTCCATTTTACCTAAAGTGGCTCTAAGTTTTCTGATTTGTATGGCGGCGTCTTCAGTCATAGTGCAGCATTAAACTATATTCCTTGAGGATTTCTAAACAAGTGGCCGAAGTACCGCAGCAAAGAACCATTCTTCGTCAACCTTTTCAGCCGTAATATAGTGTTCCGTCAAGATTTCTTGGTTATCTTTAGTAATGGTCATCAGCTCAAGAGGGTGGTTTAAGACCGTTGCTATTTCTGTAGATTGAAACCTAGAAAATCCTAAATTATGGGCATCACCAAAACTCTCAGGAAGAATAGTTGTCAAAGGTTTACCGATAATATCCAGTTCTTCCCAGCCAAAAATGGTTGTGAATCTTGAGTTAATTTCTGTCACAAATCCCTCATGGTTAGCGACAACGATGGGAACATCGGTCTTCTTTCTGATATCGTCAAGTCTATCCATCCTGCCTCACGAGTTGATAGTTTTATTTTGGACACTTAAAATTTAGAAGACATAAGAATTACGTCTATTTTCTTTTGTCAAATAGAGTGATTGATCAGCACTCAACATTAAATATTGGACAGATAAAGTAGGCACGGGTATAACGGTTGAAATACCAATGCTTAACGCTACATATTGACTGATAGGTGAGCTTTCATGGGGAAGCAGCAATGACTGAACTTGACATTTAAGCATATGAGCTAAAAAAGTTTAAGCAAATGAGCTACAAAAGCTGCATCCTCTGCATTGGTATTCGACAAAATGGCAACAAATTCATCTCCACCGTCAGGAGCAGTAATATCATCAGGGCGTTGAGCGCTTCTGCTGAGGACTTCGGCTACGGACTGTATGCACGTATCACCTGAAATATGCCCACAGGTGTCATTGTAAAACTTAAAATAGTCAATGTCGCACAGTAGCAGCGAAATAGGCTTCTGTTCTCGGAACATTCGCCCCCATTCGCGGCCTAAATACTCGTCAAATGCATGACGATTGAACAATTTCATTAGACCATCCACAGCGGCAAGGTGCTGAAGCTTTTGATTGGCTTCTTCCAGCTCATGATAAAGCTTAAATCGCTCCATCAATAGCTTTACGCGCTGGCGAAGAACAGGCCAGTGAATGGGTTTAGGAATAAGGTCTGTTGCACCAACGCTAAACGCCCAGTCCACGGAGGCCTGATCGCCTAGTCCTGTCACAAGCACGATGGGAACATGCTTACTGCTGGGAAAGGTTTTTAACTGAGTACAGCATTCAAACCCATTCATGACGGGCATCATGCCATCTAAAAGCACAAGGCTGGGATGCAATTCTTGGTAAGCTGCAATGCATTCTTCGCCATTCGAGGTTTCTATGACTCGATACCCTTCCTTCTCAAGAACTTGGCGCAGAATAGTACGGGAGGTACGATCATCTTCAGCCACAAGCGCGAGTGGCGCGGATTGGCGTGGAAGCACCCTAATCTGAGCACAGTTTTCTGGAGTTGATTTGGTTGGCTGGTTCATGAATATTCCTACCTACCAAATAAAATAGGCAAATGATGGATTTGATTTAAAATGACGGATTTTATGATTCTTTCTGGCATTTTTGGGCAGATACAAGAGTTATAAGGATCATGCCCCTTCTGTCTCAATGCAAAGCCGCAGTCGGTATATCTGTAGTTTTCCCCACAAACCTGGCATTGAATCATGATCATTGAAGCATGATCTGTTTAGAAAGATACTGCGATGCAATGACGTTCATCCACGGTGTCTAGACAGGGACATTCGTGTATTTTTTCCTATATATTTTGGTTATTTTGGTTTTGATAGTTGAGAATCGTGAGGTTTCAGCTTGGTTCAAAAACAGGTAACAGTTTAGGCGTGATCGGTGTAGACTCAGCAGATCGCAACCATTACAAGCGAGTAGGTCTTGGCTTAAGTTCATTGACTATTTCAGCGGCTAAGGGCTTGCCCTTACAAGTCCACAGAAAAGGTTTTGTCATGGTGCGATTAAAATATTCGATAAACTCCAGAATATGGGTTCTCAGATGAGGCTTGCTGGTAAATCTTGAGCGCCGCAATAGCTTACGAGCCAAAATGCTAAACCAAATCTCAATCTGATTGAGTCAAGAGCAATATTTAGGGGTGAAATGCACGACCAGACGGTGAACAGAGTCTGGTAGGCAAGCAGCGCGGCTCGCCATCGACTTGAGAACACCCGATTTGTCCTTCATGTAGTTTGAGTGCATCGGGATTTTGAGCGAGTAGCGCTCTCACATGGGTCTCCTGCTGTGGCACGCAGAATGATTTTGGCTCTCACCGCAATCTGCTGGGGTGTCCTGGAACGCCTCAATAGTTTCTCTAATTCTTCTTTCTCAGTCTCACTCAAAAGGATTGGGACTGCTGACAGTTGGGGCATCGCTTTGAAGCCTCAAATCTTGTACCTCTATCTTGTACCTCTATATAGTAGATATACTTATGCCAAGCTGTACTAGAGGCAAGAAGCCTTCAGGATTCGGGTTGAGGGCAGTAAGCCTCTCTGTTTCAATCCAATCAGCATCAGGAGAACGAATGGCTCCGCTGGGGAGGACAAAACCCGTTGAGGAGTCAAATGATATGCCAAGTCGAGTCTGTTGATTCCAATTCCAAAGCTGTGCGATTAATGACGAGTTCCGCCCGCCCGACTCCCATCCAGTTGGCGACATTACAATGAGTTTGCCTTTCGCCGTCAGCTCAAGTCTAAGGTCACGGTTCTCCTGACATAATGCATGAAACTGGTGGCTGGTGGAGCAAACCTTTGGCTGGCTCAATTGGTACCGTCGTCTAAGCAAAGATTATGAACGCTTGACCGAGACGAGCGAGGCGGCCATCTATGCCGTAATGACCCGATTGATGCTCAAGCGATTAGTGGCCTAAAGATTTACTTTATAAATAGCCTTATAAGTAGCCTCTTAGATGAAGCACAACATATCACGATTGATTTGGGCCAGTGGTACTGGTGTGGGCGGGTTTTGCATTGTCGTACTCAGTAGCCTTTATGCGGCGCGGCGGAGTTCGGGCACCAGCGAACTTACACCACCCACAACGGTGCCCGCACTCATTTCACCTGCCCCCCAGTCCTTGCCCAAAACAATTGCCAGAACGCCCTTGACCCTCAAAACCCAGCAGGGGCAGATTGAAGGCGTGGCAGAAGGGGATGCGATCGCCTTTAAGGGAATCCCCTACGCAGCAGCACCCCTGGGCGCACTACGCTGGCGTGCCCCGCAGCCTGCCCAGTCTTGGGATGGGGTGCGTAAAGCAACTGCCTATGGGAGAGCCTGTACCCAGCCCAGTGTTTCTGTATCCCTTGGCTCAGGCCGAGTTGGCTCCCAAAGTGAAGACTGTCTCTATCTCAATGTCTGGGCACCCCGCAATCCAACTTCTACCAAACAGCCGGTCATGGTCTGGATTCATGGCGGTGCCTTCGTTATTGGGGCTTCCCACCTTCCCCTGTGGAATGGTGGGCCATTGGCCCAAAAAGGGGCGGTTGTCGTTAACCTAAACTATCGGCTGGGGCAGTTAGGGTTCTTTACGCACCCTGCCTTAGAACAAGAAAGCCCTGGTGGAGCCGTCAACTTTGGCCTGCTGGACCAGATTGCTGCCCTCCAGTGGGTTAAGGAGAACATTGCAGCCTTTGGCGGTGACCCCAATAACGTTACGATCTTCGGCGAGTCTGCTGGAGGGCAAAGTGTACTCGCCCTCATGGCATCACCCTTGGCTCAGGGACTGTTTCAAAAGGGGATTGCCCAAAGTACCTACGGCTCCCCGGAGTTGACCCGCTCCAATGCGGTTGCGATGGGCAGCAGAATTGCCAGTGCGGTGGGTCTGAATGGTGCAAACGCTACCCTAGCAGAATTACGAACTGTCCCAGCGAAAAAGTTTGGTCAGCTAAAGGACACAAGCCTATCAAATTCTCCTGTCCCTATTAGTGGAGATCCGGTTTTGCCACAGCCAATCTTGAGTACCTTTGAGAAAGGGGAGCAGGCGCGTGTACCGCTCATCATTGGCAACACGAGCAATGAAGCCAGCATTGCCCTCGACTTTGGCATTCGTCCGGCAGCATTGGTGCAGCAGTTGGGGGCATTGCGCGGTGCCGTCCGCATTCTCTATCCTGGGGTTAATGATGATACTGCGCTGGGGCTGCAGTTGGTGCGTGATGCTGTCTTTACTGCCCCAGCGCGCCGCATCGCAACCCTTCATGCAAGTGTTGCGCCAACTTGGCGCTACTATTTCAGCTATGTGCCCGTGGGTCTTCGTTCTCGGTGGGTAAATGGGGTGCCCCACGGCGGTGAAACTTCTTTTGTGATGAATACCGTAGACCGAGATCCGGCGATCGCCAATACCCTCACCAATGCAGACCGAATCGTGGCAAGACAGGTGAGTAACTACTGGTTTGAGTTTGCACGCAGCGGAAAACCGACCTCAGCCAATACGCCTCCTTGGCCCAATCACAGCCCTACGAGCGACAAAACCCTGGAGTTCGGCAACACATTTACGGTGCGGTCAAATTTCATGAAGGCGCGACTCGATACGCTGACAGCACTTTCTGCCCGCATCTTTGCGCCTCGGTAAACATTGGCAAAAACACGGCGGATCCTAGGGCTAGAAACTGCCAAGCAAACCGTGAATTCGACAAACAACAACCGCCCCTCATGCTCCCATCCTCCATTTCCCTGGAGAGAAGGAAGGGAAATTAGAAATCAAGCTTCTGCAGCCCCTCTCCCAAAGGCGAGGGATTTGGGGTGAGGGGCTTCAAGCGCATCGTCGAACCCATCACGTGCAGTTAATTCCAGTCTTCTCGTTTATTAGAGCGGACGGTGTAGATAGGCGCGCGCCCGTGAATTTCTCTAGTTTTTGCAAAGAGGGTTTCTGGGGTGAGCTGCCATTTTTTGAAGAGGGTTTCCAGGTCGGCCTGAATATCGCGACCGCCCGGAAAGCCCTGGTAGCGCACCGTGAGCCGCGCTAGCTCTGCAAGGTTGAAGTCCGTAGGGTCTTCAACCATAAGCTTATTGACGACCTGGCGATCAGACTGCCACTGGGGATGCTGCTGGTCTTTAGAAGCGCTGAGGAGGTCGGCCATAATGTATCTCCGGGGGTTCCGCAGGGAAGCAGGTCAGCAATGACCCACTTCCCTAGACAGGCTGTACTGTATTGGCTGTATCGTACAGCAGCGCCCGCTTGGGGCCGTGGATGGGGTCTTCTACAATAATGGTTTGGTCGCGCCCTGCCCCTAGGGAAACGATCGCGATCGGTACGTCCATAATCTCCGCCAAAAACTTCAGGTAGGAGAGCGCTGCTTTGGGAAGATCTTCGAGGGCTCGGCAATCTTCCGTCGATTGCTTCCAGCCTGGAAGCGTCTCATAGATGGGCTTACAATCTGCAAACAACCGTGCATTGGTGGGAAAGTCCTTGCAGCGCTGTCCGTTAATTTCGTAAGCCACGCACACCTTAATTTCATCTAGCTCGTCCAGCACGTCTAGCTTGGTGATGGCTATGCAGTCCATCCCGTTGATGCGGACGGCATAGCGCCCAATCACCGCATCAAACCAGCCGCAGCGCCGCTGCCGCCCCGTGGTCGTGCCAAATTCCGCCCCGCGATCGCAGAGCTGTTCTCCCACCCCGTCGACAAGCTCCGTTGGGAATGGGCCTTCCCCGACGCGGGTTGTATAGGCTTTGGCCACCCCAATGACGCGGTCAATCATGGTCGGGCCTACCCCCGTCCCTACACAGGCACCTCCCGCCACGGGGTTAGAGGAGGTGACGTAGGGATAGGTTCCGTGGTCTAGGTCAAGCAGTGTCCCCTGGGCACCCTCAAATAAGATATTGCGGCGGCGCTGAATCGCATCGTAAATCGTGAGAGAGCAGTCCACAACATGGGGTCTGAGGCGATCGGCATAGCCTGCGTACTCCGCAATCACCGCTTCGGGGTCAAGGGGCGGAAGGTCGTAGAGTTTCTCCAGAATGACGTTTTTGTGTTTGACAATCCATTCCACCTGGTCGCGCAGACCTGCGGCGTCAATTAAGTCCAGCATTCGGATGCCGGTGCGCTCGGACTTGTCGGCGTAGGTGGGGCCAATGCCGCGTCCGGTGGTGCCAATCCGGTGATCGCCCCGCTGCACTTCAGCGGCTTGATCAATCAGCCGATGGTAGGGCATGGTGACATGGGCGGAACTGGAGATAAATAGATTCTCGGTTGAAACACCCAGCGTCTTCAGAGTGTCTAGTTCTTCAATTAAAACCTTCGGGTCAATCACGGTGCCCGAACCAATGATGCATTCGGTCTTGGGATACAAAATCCCGGAGGGAATCAGATGCAACTTAAAGGTTTGGTCATCGACCACGACGGTATGGCCTGCATTCACCCCGCCCTGGTAGCGGACGACAATATCTGCAGAGCGACTCAGCAAATCTGTGATTTTGCCTTTTCCTTCATCGCCCCACTGAGCACCGATTACAACTACGTTTGCCAAAGGTTTATTTCAAATGCAACAGTTTCACAATCTACAATTATCCTCGTCGTTTGAAGATTCTGTCAACGTCAGTTTGCAGAAGTGTTCTGCTCCCTGCGCCTGAGCATAAGCTTCATGGTCGGCCTCTTGATTCGCTATGTTGGATTTCTATGCATTTTTTTGACAAGCTTCGACAGTCTCAGCTCCAGTCTCGACCTCAGTCTCAGCCTCAAGCAAGATTCTCTGGATACTTCTACCTAGCGCTGGCGATCGCCTTTTATCTGGGTCTGACCTCTTGTCTCTATGCCCTGAGCAGCGAGTACATCGTGCAGGATGATGTGCGACAGGGCACCGTCTGGATAGAGCGCTGGAGTGATGGCAGCTTGTTTCCAGGGAATTATTTTGCCAACTATGCCGAAGCCCAGTGGAATAATTCCCCAGGCGTGAAGTGGCTTTATGAGATAGGGGTTTCTGCGGGAGTGCGACCCCTGGTGCTGGCGAAGATTCTGCCGTTGTTTTTGGGTCTGTTGACCAGTATTCTTTACTTTAAGTTTTGTCTCACGGTTTTTCCCTCAGGGCTATGCGCCTTTCTCTCAACCGTCATCTTAAGCCAAAACATTTGGATGAATGATGACCTAAGTTCTGGGACACCCCGCGCTTTTTTGTTTCCAATTTTTGCAGGCTTTTTGTACTGCCTAGGCCGCAAATTCCTTCGGCTGGGCCTGGTCTTTACCGCCCTCCAGACTATTTTTTATCCGCCCTTAGTGCTGGTGCAGCTCGGCATGTTAGGGCTGCGCTGCCTGGACTGGTCGGCGCGCCCCTTTCCCCTGAGTCGGCGCAGACAGCCCTACCTTTGGGCGATCGCCAGCTTCATCATTGTGGTTGTGCTGCTGGTGCCTATCCTGAATCACCGTGGGGTTGAAGCCTATGGTGCGCTGGTGACAAGGCAGGAAATGCTGACCATGCCTGAGTTTGCCCGCAATGGGAGAACACCTTTCTTTATTGACGACCCCCTTGAATTTTGGTTTAGCGGCACCAGTGGACTCAATACGCCCGTGTATCCCTACGCCATCTGGCTCGCCTATCTGCTGCCGTTTGTGCTGAAGCGCAAGGCAGCCCATTCTCAAAGTGCAGCCCATTCTCAAAGTATCGGGATTCAAAATACCGGGTTTCAAAGTATCGGGAAATCTGACGCCATTCAGTCTAGCGTCCCTCAAATTAACACCAGCATTTTGACGCAGATGGGGATGGCAGCACTCCTGCTGTTTTTTGCGGCGCACCTCGTGCTTTTTCGCCTGTACTGGCCGAGCCGATACCCTTACCACACCTTTCCTTTTCTGTTTTCAGTCAGCGCGGGGATCGTATTAACCCTTTGGGTTGAGCGGGTAAGACGAGGGCTACAACGTTTTTCTCTGTCAGGTCTGCCGCAAAAAGTGCTGAATATCTTGTCTTTGGGGTTTATGGCTGTTCTGCTGCTGCTGCCTTTAGCTCCATCGATTTTTCTGGGGCTCCAGGGATGGGTTCAGGGTACATCCCCAGCGCTATATCGTTTTATTGCCCAGCAGCCGAAAGACACCCTCATCGCTGGGCTGGGAGAAGAGTTGAGCAATATTCCAGCCTTTACCCTGCGATCAGTGCTGTTTTCGCGGGAGCTGGCAATTCCCTTCCACATGAAGCTTTATGCCCAGATGAAGACGCGCATTGTGCAGGTTTTAGAGGCTCAGTATTCTCAAGATCCAACGACCCTTCAAGCAGTCATTCAGACCTACGGCATTGACTATTGGCTGGTTGATCGCAATGCCTTTACGCCAGAATACCTATCCAAGCGCGGAAATGCTTGGCTGCTTCAGTATCAGCCCCAGGCAGAACAGGCAAGGCGATCGCTGGAGGAGGGCACTCGCCCAGCCCTTCAGTCTCTGGTATCATCCTGCACCGTCGTAGAGACCGGAGAAACAGTTTTGCTGGAATCCGCTTGCCTACTGCGCCAGATTGCGGAAACAGATAATACTCCCCTGCGCTAGCAGCTCAAGCGCTAGAAACCCAAGCCCTAGAAACTAAGCGCTAGAAACCAATAGTCAGAAACTAATAGCCTTTGATCTCAGCGCGGCACCACTGGGCAAAGACTTGAATGCCCTGCTCTAGCGGGACTTCAGGCTGAAAGCCTAGGGTCTTGATTTTGCGAATGTCTGCCTGCCAGTTACAGGGAATTCCGGGCGATCGCGCTCCGTCAAATTCCAGGGGAATCTGAAGATTCAGGGCATTCAGAACCACCTGTGCCAGCGTTTTGATAGTTGTCTCAGCGCCATTGGCTAAGTTGTAGACCTCACCCTCAAAAGTTGCCTGCTGCGCCAGCAAAAAAATAGCCTGCGCCACATCCCGTCCATGAATAAAGTCTCGGCTTTCTTGGCCTGTCCCGCGCAGACTCAAAGCATCCTGAGTCAGCGCCTTTTGGCAAATATCCCAGAGCACCTGTCGTCGTAAGCCTGGGCCATAGGCCGAAAAAATGCGCACCGCTGCCGTGGGCAAGTTATAAAGTTCACAAAATTCCTGACAAAGCTGCTCACTCATGGACTTATGAAAACCATAGGGTGAAATCGGTTTGGGAGCCTGTGTTTCTGGAATAGGGAGGCATTCTGGCTCCCCGTAAACTGCGGCACTGGACAGGAACAGCACGCGACAGTGCGGGGCATGGGTACGCAGAGCATCCAGCAGATTAAAAGTAAGCGCCACACCGGAGTCAAAATCTGAGGCGGGGTCACTCACGGATAAATCAACGGACGCACGACCCGCACCGTGAATACAAACGTCCGGCTGAGCAGAGGCGACCAAATCCACCAAGGCTGGAGAAGGCAGCTTCAGGGCATGGTAGACCGTCAAGTCCTGGCGCGGAGCATTTTCTGGGGGGCGAGTCCCCAGACCCACAACCGTCCAGCCTGCCTGGAAAAACTGCCGCGCCAGGTAGCGGCCAAGAAAGCCCGTCACGCCCGTAATCAAAACGCTAGACATCGGTGGGTTGGGAATTGGGTTCTTTGATATTGGGTTCTTTGATGCAGACAAACCATTTGCCGAGGGAGACTCTATCCTGCCAGGCAGAGTCAAGAACAATAACAGTATCGTAGGAGGTTTTAAATTTGGTTAGCCACCAGTCTGTGGAGTTGTTGTAGTAGCTTTGGAATTTATGAATCCAGCCTTCATTTTGGGCGAGCCGAGAGATCGGCACCATGTGAAACGAGGCATATTTTGTAATGCGGTGGGACTCCTGCACAAATTGAAAAATGCCGTCTTCGGTGAAATGCTCTAGGGAACCAATGGAGTAGGCATAATCAAAAAAATTGTCGCTGTAGTCCGTTTGGGTGGCATCACACACCTGCAGTCGGTGGGGTTCTATGCCTCGCTCAAGGGCTTTTTGAACAAAGAAGTCGGAAATATCGCAGCCATAGACTTCAATATTGCGATATCGAGACAAAATTTCGATGGTTTTACCCGTCCCGCAGGCAATATCTAAGACCTTCCCGCGACAGTTCACCATTAAATATTCAAGCTCAGACCAGGTTGTACTCTCTCCCCAAGTCTCCAGGGCCTGCGCCATTTTAGGGTTCCAGTAGACCTCTAGGGCCTGAACCAAAGGGGTAGAATCTGTCGGGGCTAGAGCTTTTTGGCCTGAACTTTTGGGTTGAGAAAAGCCGGCGGCAGCCTCTGCAATATCCAGCAGGATGGGTGGTGCCAATTGCTGAACAATTTGGTTGAGCATGACTTTGAGCCGCACCCACTGCTCTTTTTGATTAAAAAATATCGGCGGCAGAAATTGCTTTAAGGCCGGAGTCTTCAGGGGCTTGGTCATGCGGTCTCAGTCCTTGCGATCGCTAAAAATTCTTGGGCAACAATCTCCCAATCAAAGCGGGTGTGAGCCATCTTTTGACAGCGCGCGGCAACGAATTCCCATTCTTCGGTTTTCATGCTTCCATAGCGCTCTATTTTTTCGGCAAGCTCCGCTAGATTTGGGTTAGAAAGCCACCCAATTCCGTACTGCGTCACCACATTAACGGTGCCGTTTGCAGGGTAGAGCGTGGTCAGGATGGGGGTTCCGGCTGCAGCGGCTTCGGCACAGACCCTCGGAAACCCTTCCCGTTGGGAGGGTAAGACCAAGAGGCTCGCACGCTGCAAGAACTCGATTTTACGATCTTCCTCGACCGCACCGTGGATTTTAATCCCGCGCTCATGTTGGTACTGATGCCTCAGCTTTTCATAAAGCGGGCCACCGCCCACGATGTTCAGTTCATAGCCTTTTTGAGCAAGCTGGCGCGAGAGAAAGGCTTTAATGACGGCCTCAGGATCTTTATGGGGGGCTAGACGCCCAAAAAATAGAATGGAGCGATCGCATTTTGCGGTGCGATCGCATTGATACAGGCTAGCGTAGACCCCGCTAATCAGCGTCTTGAGATGCGACTCAGGGACTTGATAGCGATTGTGCAGAAAGTCACAGATATTTTGATTGACACCGCAGTGGAATTTAGGGCCAAAACGAATGATTAATTGATAAATGAACCGCCAGAAGGGTTTATCGTAAACTTCACACCAATAGACGGCCATTTTAGGCTGGATAAAGCGCGGCAGGATAATGGCTGGCACCACAGGCCAAAGATTAAAGACAATAAAATCAAATCGATTTAACCCTCGACCTAACCTTACTAAATCAATCGTAAAACGAATCACATCTGGATAGTTTCGCAATCCCCAAATACTTTTGAAATAGTGAAATGCTTTGGTAATTCGATGGATTTTAAGACCATCAATGCTATCTTCCGCGCGATCGCGCTCATTTAAGCGAAGCGTGTAGACCTCAACCTCATGACCCATCTTGACAAGGCTACGGCCTAATTCCAAGAAGCTGACCTCCATGCCGCCAATATTGGGAAAAAATGCCTCGGTGATGATTGCTATTTTCATGGCTGGACTACTTAAAACTCCAGCTTCTATGAATAAGGAAGTTGTAGCCCAGCAAAATCAATGAAATTCCGATGGTTGCCGTCAGGTAATATATCTTTAATAGCTCTACCGCAATATACATTAAAATCAAGGTGATTAAAAAGCTAGAAAAGTTGACGATATAATATTTCAAGAGCTTTAGCCAGATATCTGTTCTCTCAACACTTTGAAATGTATATCGATTATTAAAAAAGAAGGTTATGAGATTGGTAAATAGCCACGCTAAAAGCCACGCGATCAGATAATGAATTTTCAAAAACTCCTTGAAGCCCACCAAAAGAAAGACTGAGAAGAAATATCCGAAGGCACCAAAAAATAAAAACTTAATAAACTGAATTAGCTTCTTTTTATGTTTTGATACAAAATTTGTGACTTGCATTCAATGTGCGATCGCTCTGCCGATGATTTTGGAAACCTATTTTTGAGCAACAATAACCAGCTCGTCGCCCAAGTTTGTGAGCCTCAGGAATACGTTTGCTAGCTTCATACAAGACAAAAACAGGGGTGTCTCTGTGAGTTTGGTTTCTGTGGGTTGGGTTTCTGTGGGTTTAGTCTCTGTGAGTTCAGAATGAGTGTCTTTAGCTTGAATGCTGGAGGTCTTTTCCCGCTTGGGCAGGAAACGAGTCCACTCCTGGAGATAGATAAATACAGACCACTGATGAATCTTGCTAAAGTTCTGAGTCGCTAATGCCAGATAAGCGCCCCTTTGAGTAAAAAAGGTGAGGTGTTCTGGCGGGCCAAAGGTTTGGGCATGGTGACGCAGCATCTTAATCGAAAATCCATCCCGATTCACGGTGCCAATAATCAGAACGCCTCCTGGCTTCAGCAGGTCATAGATGCGGCTTAGGGTTACGCTTACGTCTCTCAGGTGCTCAATGACATCCCAGATCGCAATGACAGAATAGTCGCCGGCCTTGAGGGGCGCATTCCAAAAGTCCGTGGCGTATACTGTTGCCCCTGTCTTTTGAGTGGCGATCGCGGCAATTTCCGGCACCACCTCAATCCCTTGTACATCAGTCCAGCCTTCCTGCTGTGCGAACCGCATAAATTCTCCCGTACCGCAGCCAATATCCAGCAGTTTTCCAGTTCCGGATTTACGCTTCGCCATCTTTAAGGTCTGTTTCCAGAGATCCCATGCGTGACGATGAGAGTCCTGCCAACAGGTATCTGAAAGATGCTCCCCATCCTGCTGATAAAACCCAATCAGTTCTGCCTCGCTAGGTCTAGGAAATACATAGATACTGCGGCAGCGATCGCACTGAAGATGCTCATAGCCCTTTTTCGTAAAGACTTTGTGATAGCTTTTACACGCACATAGTTGACAGATAGGCTCCATAAATTCTTTTGAAGTGGACGCCACTATCTCCGTTTTTGAATAAGCAACATTAGGCCACCCATCACGGGTTCATTCTGGTCAGACTTTTCGCTTTCTAAGCCTAGGGCTAAGAACTGACTCAGCAGACTTGCCAGAACCCACGGCATTTTTGCACTCGGCTTTCTGACCCCCAGCGATCGCTGGATTTCAATAGGCTGCTGTTTACGACCAATCAGACTGTACAAAATCCCTGAGGTAAATCGGGCGATCGTCTCCCAGCGCTGGGCTTCGGCGGCGGTTTGGTAAAAGGTAGCGCGCTGAATGCCTAGATCGTGGGGCTGAAGGTGCGCGGCCCAGTCGTCTGGGCTCCAGTAGCGGAGGCAGGCAAAGCGCGCGTCTACTTCATCTAGGTAAGCCTGACGCGATGCCCAGGGCAGCAAAGGCCCCCGCAAACAATCATGAAACCCATGGCCTGGAACCGTCAGTAAAAACAGCCCACCAGGCTTTAACACCCTAGCAACCTCTTGCAGCACCGCATCGAGATTCGGAATATGCTCTAGCACTGAATTTGAAAACACCCAGTCAAAGGTCTGGTCTGGCTCTGGAATTTGATTAGCAGGGGCTATATGAATGGTTTGATAAAGATTCAGCCGTTCTGCCAGAGCGGTTTCACCCGGATCAATATCGATACCAACCATCTCTCTCCGACCCACCCGATCCAAAATAATTTTGGTGAGACGACCGTCCCCACACCCCAAGTCAAGCCCATAGCCTTCTGGGAAAGGGTATTGCAGAACATGGGCAATTTCTGAAGCCCTCCAGACGGCGGTGGCGGGCTGAAAGGGATAGTCATGCAGGAATTGCTTTAATAGACTTTTATCGATCACGATAGGTTCTTAGCCTCCCACAGATGAGTCAACGGGCAAAGAATCAATGGAGCAATAAACGGGGGGTGTCATACTCGTTGATTCTCTCATTTAGTCTTCAAGCTCAGCACACTCAGAAAGAAGCTGGCAAACATGACCTGAACACCAAGGGCAAGGCAAGTGATAGAAGGAATGACAATGCGCATGGTTTCAGCAGGATCTAACGCACCAAAAAGCCTGCCTTGCCAGGTGCTAAAGGCATAGACCGTGCCGCCAAATCCCATCAAAGTCAAAATGGTTCCGACCGTTAAGCCGACTTCCAGGTTGAGAAGCCGCAAAAGCTTCTGAAACCGACGATCGGTCGGCAATAAGCCTTCGTTCATGGCAAAGGCTTTGGTGAAGATCGAAAACAGCGCAATCTGAAACCCTATCAGCATGGCGGTGGAGGAATACAGCAGCGTATGCACCTTTGGGCCAGACAGCAGCAACAGCGTACTCCCAAACCCAACCAGCATCAACAGCAGTCCAGGGTACAGAAACAGCCAACGCGGGCTGTACAGCAGCAGAAACCGTAGGTGTCGCCACCCATCTCGCCACGATCGCAGGTGGGGCGGACGACTCCGTCCATCGGGGGATAGGACGGTGGGGACTTCGGCAATTTTGAGGTGGTAGAGGGTTGCCTTAACGACCATTTCGCTGGCAAATTCCATGCCCGTGGTGCGCAATCCCAAGGACTCAATGGCGTCCTTGCGAAACCCGCGCAGTCCGCAGTGAAAGTCCTGGCAAGGACTGGCAAAAAATAAGCGCCCAATCCAGGTCAAGACCGGATTTCCTAAATAGCGATGGAGCGGGGGCATCGCACCAGGCTGAATGCCGCCCTTAAAGCGATTGCCCATCACGAGGTCATAGCCTGCGCGCAGTTGCTGAATAAAGGGAGAAAGCTGGCTAAAGTCGTAGCTATTGTCCGCATCGCCCATAATAATGTACTGTCCCTGGGCAGCAGCAATTCCTGCCCGGAGCGCACTCCCGTAGCCGCGATCGCGCACCTCAATGACGCGCACCCCCAACCCAGCAGCGATCGCCTGGGAGCCATCAGTACTGCCATTGTCGGCAATGATAATTTCTGCGGCCAGATGGTGCTGCTGAATATACCACTGCGCCTTTGTAATGCAGATTGCCAGGGTTTCTGCCTCGTTGAGGCAGGGCATCACAATGGAGACTTCAACGAAACCTACACTGCGATCGGTCGCAAGATCCACTAGGGAATGGCTTTGCACGGAATCGATTTAGACCTTTAATGACAGCCTTACAAATTGAGATCTTACAGATTGAGATTTTACCAATGGCGATCTTACAAATGGCGATCGCTCAGTCTGACCTAGGGGTGGACTGGGCAATGAATTTTTGAGTTAGGGGTTGAGCTGAACAAACTATATCAAGGCCCGTTGACTTTTTCTAATTTCCATCAGTCTGCAACTTTACAGGTTGACGGACGCAATGGTCAACACAGGGCATGGCCGTTTTTTGCCCATGCTGCATTATGACCCCAGATCATCTCTAGCTGATTCTTGGGGCTACAGTTTCTGGTTTCACCATGGATTTGGGGCGCTCACGGGCAATGTTCGAGAATTCCAGCGGATTGCAGGATTAAACGTTCTGCCCTTTCTTCAAAACGGTTGACCTTCCGTTGACACGGTTAAGCGATCAATCGAAATAGTGCAGACTGGGTTAGGCAGTCGCGCCGAGGCAGGGTTGGCGGACTGAAGATCTAAGCGCAGGTAAGACGCCTGTGGGGGTAAGTTTTTGAAGGAGATCTCGATCGCATTTCCGGAAGCGTTGGACCAGGTCTGTGCGGTGAGGGGCTGTCCTTGGGCATTGAGCGCTGAAACCCGCAGGGTTAAAGCACCAGAAGCGGGGCACCGAGAGGTGTTGAGGGTCGCTCTCAGCGTGGTGGTGTTGGCGAGGGAGCCAAAATATAAAAACGAAGTAGGCTCACCCTTGCGAAGCGGAACATCTCGGATTTGAACGGTGCGAATAATTTCTTTTTCAATGGTGCTGGGCTGCTCTGACTGAAGCACTAGCCAATAAGGTTCGCGTCCAGGCTGGCGATCAATCTTGGCCTGCATGATCCGCAGCGTTGCCAGAACCGTAGAAAGAGAGCTGGCGCGAATCCGCTGATAGACCTTCACCTGCACGCCATTCTCTAAGGTAAAGACACGGGCTAGGGGCTGAAAGTCTCTAGAAAGCGGCTCATTTTGCTGAAAGGTATCTACCACCACCCGCACCACTTTCTGCTCCTCTGGCCTGATATGGTACTGCACCGGTACGGCGACCACAACAAAGTGGGCTTTCATGAGTCCATTGAGGGGATAGACATCACGGGAGTCAATATTTGAGGTTCTTAAGACCTTGAGCTGGCTTTGAGGGTAAAGCTGGCGATCGCCAGCCAATAGCGCATCGCTGGTGAGGGTTTGGGAAGAAGCCGCAACGTAGATATTTTGCTGGTCGGGTGGCTGAGCGGCTGAAATATTGCGGAGAAACCCCACGAGGTCAGCAAATTCTGAATAGTCTGTGCGGTAGAGCGGGGGCTTTGCGGCAGCAAATAAAGGGCTTAGCCCATCACTACGATTGCCGAAGGTGGTAAGTCCAGACCAAAGGTTAAAAATAGCTAAGCTGAGGCCTGTCAAGGCAAGAAAAATCCTCGCCCTGCCAAGATTTTTCAGAATGTGCGCTGTAGAGAAAACCAGCAGCACAAGACCCACAATAATAAAGGGGCTGAAGTGAACGGTGTAGTGAGCGCCGTTTTGCTTGGCTAGAAAAATCCACTGGGTGATGGAGAGTATCCCCCAGGTGCCTAAAACTCTGTATTCCCGATAGCGGATGCCCTGAACCCATGCGCCGAAGCCGTACCCTAGCACGGCCAAGGCACAGGTTAAAATTCCAAACTCACGGACATAGTACTGCAGCCCTTCTAGGACGCTGAGTTCGTAGGAGGCATAGAGGGTGCGGTAGTCCACAAAGAGTACCTTAAACACCAAGACGGGCGAGAACAGTAAAAACCAGCCGCCTAGCTTGAGGAGCTTGAGGCAGCTTGTTCGCAAGGTTCGCCCTGCGGCTTTAGGATTTTGTAAGCGATCGCCAAGATAGGCCACCACCGCTTCAATTAAGAGCGTCGCAAAGAAGGCGCGGACGCTATAGGCAAAGGGACGGCGAAACCACACGGCGATCGCTAGAATTGCGGCAAGCTGCACAATGCGGTGACGCGGCCTGAGCTGCGGATCTCTCCAGTACAGCAGCATGGCAAACCCCATGAGACTTGCACCCCCCAGGTCGGGATAGCCCCTCAAAATAGAAGTCCAGGTGACCGG
The DNA here is from genome assembly GCA_022402525.1 of Thermosynechococcaceae cyanobacterium MS004. Taxonomy (GTDB): domain Bacteria; phylum Cyanobacteriota; class Cyanobacteriia; order Thermosynechococcales; family Thermosynechococcaceae; genus JAAURS01. The sequence continues at coordinate 91,520 of JAKRSB010000112.1, read as the reverse complement.
CACCAGGATGGAGAGATAGGCCGTGACCCAAAAGACAGGTCTGGCTTTAGCCACAACCACTTGAGTGGCGATCGCCCCCATCGTTGAGCAAAAGGAGACAACATAGACCAGAGCAAGGCTCAGAATAAAGGCAAGGCGGGAATGCCCAAACACCAGTGCAAAGGGAATCAGCGGCATGGATGGGATTTGGGTATAGTCATCGCCCAAGTAATCCACAAAATTTTCGAGCGCCTTTAAGGGCGATATCCGCAGCTTAGAGACCAGCTGGCTGACGCGCTCTGAGTAGTGGGTATAGTCCCAGAAGTAAAAATACTGCTCCTGAGAAATGTAGAGGGTTGTCAGGAGAATGGCGATCGTCACCAGACCCATCAAGCAAAAAAGGTCTGGGTATCGGCGCAGATAAATCCAAGGGCGTTTCATAGTGTGTTATCTCGATGCTTCCCCACAAAGCTTTGACGCACTGCAAGACCTTAAGTGGGCAAACCGTCATTGAGCGCTGAAGCCTTAGCTAGCAGTAATGCCCGTTCATTCCCATAATCCATTAACGTAATCCAGAGTGACATGATTTAGTCAGCGATTCGCTCAGGATTACGAGTCCTTAACCCCAAAGCGCTACACTCATCAGCGTAAATCCCTTGCGGGGAACGGCACAAAACCCGTGCGATCGCCCCTAGATAAATCCTGGCAAACCCAACTATCCGCAACGGCAGGAATGCGCATGTCTACCAATCGTCGAGATTTTCTGAAGTTTTTTGGTGCAGCCTTGGGTGGGGCAGCGCTATCTCAACGAGTTGCCCCCTTTGAAACGATTGCTGAAGCCGCTCTGCCCCCATCCCCCTTCCCCTTTGTTCCCATTCAAGGCCCCATGCCCCTGCTGACCAGCGGGGTAGCCCCCCGTCAGCAAGCCGAACGCTATCAGCAGTTTACCGTCACGGACGACCTAGTGCTGCCGGAGGGCTATCGCTATCAGGTTCTAGCCGCCTGGGGCGATCGCGTGGGGGATTCTCGCTTTGGCTACAACAATGACTATCTTTCTTTGATTGAAACTCAGCCCAACGAAGGCTACTTGGTGGTTAATTTCGAGTACATTAGCGCTATTCCCTGGCGGCAAACCTACGAAACCGTGATCGGTCAGCCATTGCCTTTTAAGACCGTAGAAGCTGCCCTTAAAGCCCAAGGGAATGAAGGAATTGACGCCTTTACCCTAGCTGACTCGAACCCGCTCAAGGCAGAAATTCGTCAAATTGCCAAGGAAGCCCTCATCGATCAGGGGTTGGGCATCCTGTCCGTTCGCAAAACTGCATCGGGACAGTGGGAACGGACTTATTCTAAGGCTGACCGTCGCATCACCGGGATTTCTGGCCTAGAAGACCAGCGCTACCTGGCTGTTACCGGGCCAGCAAAGACCGTGTTTGCCAAAACGACAGGGCAGGGGTATCTGGATACTTTGGGAGATCGCATTGTTGGCACCTTTGCCAACTGTGCCGGAGGCACCACACCCTGGGGCACGGTATTAAGTGCCGAAGAAAATTTTCAATCGCAAGTGGCTGAAGCGGTGTATGCCGATGGGACGCCCTTTGTCCCCAGCTCTAGCAGGTTTGTAATGACTGGGTTCAGCATTAGTGGCCAAGGCAACGTCCTGGGTCTGGCAGGCAATAAATACGGGTGGATTGTGGAAGTTGACCCGGCTAATCCCCAGGACTACGGCACCAAGCATACCTGGCTGGGGCGCTATCGCCACGAAGCAGTAGGAGTCCGAGTGGAAGCAGGCCAGCCTTTAGCCTTTTACTCCGGCTGCGATCGCCAAGGGGGGCATCTCTATAAATTTGTCAGCCGTGATCGGGTCGTGAATCCAAAGGACAAAGGCAATTCAAAATTGCTTGAAACCGGAATGCTCTACGCCGCCAAATTTAACCCCGATGGCACCGGACAGTGGATTGCCCTCGCTCCCGACACCCCCATTAACCCAGACCTGCCCAGCCAGCTTTTAGGCACCCTGCAAATCCTTCCCCAACGGCCAGAGGGGGGTGTTTTTAGAACTAAAGTCGATGAAGACGTACTGGCCTTTAAGCAGCAGTTCAAAACCCTGGGCGATCTTTACAGCGGCACCGCTCAGGAGCAGCAGGGGGCAATTTTAATCGACGCCCACTTTGCTGGAAACGCGATCGGAGCCACGGCCACCGCTCGTCCCGAAGATACGATTATCGCCCCGGACGGATCGCTGTACGTCGCCTTCACCTCCGGCACCCCCGGCAATGATGGCGGGATAGACCCCCGGATCTTTAAGGGGCCTAAGGGCGAAACGCCCTACGAATTTGGGTTTGTGATGCACCTTACCGAAGACCAAGCAAACCCCGCAGCCCTCACCTTTCGCTGGTCAATGCTGGCGACAGGGGGCGAGCCAGCGGCAGGGGGGCTGGGCTTTGCCAACCCTGATAACCTGATGCTCGATAAGCGCGGCAATTTATGGGTCGTCACAGATATGGCTGGACTAAATCGTGCAGTGCCTCAGCGGGTTGAAGGCAATACACCCGTGAGCCAGCCTAACCTGCGAGGTTTATTTGGAAATAACTCCATTTGGGTCATTCCCACCCAAGGGCCAGCAGCCGGCAGCGCCTATCTTTTTGGCATCGGCCCGATGGAGTGTGAGACAACGGGGCCCTGCCTCAGTGCAGACCAAAAGACGCTATTTCTTTCGGTGCAGCACCCCGGCGAACTCAACGGTATTCGCCAAAATCAAGCGGCTCAAGCCCGCCAATTTGCCATGACCACCACCGACGGCAAAGCCTTCACCCAAACTCGCCAGGTGCCCATCGGCTCAAACTGGCCTAGCCTGAAGGTGAACCACCCACCCCGTCCTGGCGTGGTGGCAGTGTATCGGGTTGACCAGCAGGCGATCGCATAGTCGGCGGCAAATGGGGCCTAAGGGGGACAAGCGCGATCGCTGATTTCCCTTCGCCAAAATTTAGAAAGAATGGGAGGGAGTTAATGTTTTTTAGCGAAGCAATCCGCTAAACATTAAACCGGAACAGCAGCACGTCGCCTTCTTGCACCACATATTCTTTGCCTTCACTGCGGACAAGCCCTTTTTCTTTCGCAGCACCCATCGACCCAGTGGCCACAAGATCTTTGTAGGCAACCGTTTCGGCTCGGATAAAGCCGCGCTCAAAGTCGGTGTGGATCACCCCAGCCGCTTGGGGCGCTTTCATTCCGGTCGTAATCGTCCAGGCACGGGTTTCTTTGGGGCCGCAGGTAAAGTAGGTTCTTAGCCCTAACAGCGTATAGGTGGCGCGAATCAACGTCTTGAGGCCGCCTTCGGTGACGCCCAGAGAATCCAGGAAGTCGCCGCGCTCTTCCTCGGATAGCTCGATAAGCTCGGACTCCACCTGAGCCGAGACCACCGCAACTTCGGCTTTTTCGTGAGTGGCGATCGCCTGCACCTGTTTTACAAAATCGTTCCCGGCCGCCAGATCATCTTCGCTGACGTTGGCGGCATAGATAATGGGCTTCAGGGTCAAGAGGCCAAGGCCCTGCACTGCCGCAAGTTCCTCTTCCGAGAGTTGCGCCAGTCGGGCTGGTTTTTCGGCATTCAGCAGTTCAGCAATCTTTTCTAAGACCGTTAGCTCAAACTGCGCTTCTTTGCTCGTGCGCGCCTGTTTGCGGGTGCGCTCAATGCGGCGCTCTACCTGGTCGAGATCGGTCAAAATCAGCTCTAGGTTAATAATCTCAATATCGCGAATTGGGTCAACGGAGCCAGAGACGTGAATAATATCGTCATCTTCAAAACAACGCACCACATGGACAATTGCATCCACCTCGCGGATATTTGCCAAAAACTTATTGCCTAATCCCTCACCTTGGCTCGCGCCTTTGACCAGTCCCGCAATATCCACAAATTCAACCCTTGTGGGCACAATTTCTGCAGAGCTGCTGATATTTGCCAAGACTTGGAGGCGTTCATCGGGGACGGAGACAACGCCAACGTTGGGTTCAATGGTGCAAAAGGGGAAATTAGCCGCTTCTGCCTTGGCATTGGCGACCAGCGCATTAAACAGCGTTGATTTACCGACGTTGGGCAGACCAACAATACCAGCTCTGAGCATTGGTTTTTCGCTTTAGGTAAAGGGAGAGGGGTGCGGAGGAAAAAATTGCGCAGTTTCCAGCATAGCGTATCGCCTTGCCCGTCTAAAGCGCCGGGGGGCGCGCTGTTGGCACGGCGGGAATCATGGACAATCGCGTTTCGACAAGGGATTTCAGGACGTATAGCGAGATTTGCCCTTGCTGGTACTGCCGCACATAGTGAGCCGCTAGGTAGGGCTGCAAAGCACTCTGAATCTTTGGATAGCGCCCTAGTAAGACTTGTTCGGGCTGAGCAGTTTGCAAAAGATGCAGAAGTACAGCGTTGCTTAGGTTACCGGATTCAATGCGCTTGGTGGAGAAGACCGCAAGTTCTGGCAAGACTTTGAGATTGGTATAAAAAGAGGCAATGGGAAGGTCAGTGAACAGCCAGCGGGTTTGGGCTTGGTGCCTCATGAGCGCGGCAATGACCGGAGCCTGCTGGCGGGATGCCTGAACGAGCTGCTGATTGATAACTGCGTTGATGCCCAGCTTGACGGGAATTAGGGCGATCGCAAGCATAACCAGCACCACTCCAGTTTTAGAGCAAGTGGATCGTTTCCAAGGCTTTAGGGTGAGCCCGGTCTGCCCAAGCTGGGCTAGGGCCACCGTCGCCAACCAGACCACCGGAATGAGCACCATCAGAGAATAGTGATCCCACAGGGGTTGATGGAAGCTTAATACCAGGAGGACGGTGATTAGCCAATAGAGGGGAAAGGTGGGGATGTGCGCGGGTTTGCAGCGCAGCAGCAGCCAGATCCCCATGCCTGCCAATGCTGAATAGTCAAAGTCCTGCGCCAAAAACATCACAAGCCTAAGCCAGCTTGGCTCACGCTGGAGCGTTGCTTGGCTAGCGGCGAGATGGGTATCGATGAGCTGGGCGGGATGAAAGGCATCGGTGAGCAGGCCCGTGATCACAAACGTAAGGCCACCGCAGAGGCTCCAAAGGGCAACGGGCAGGATGATCCGATATGGGGCAGTTCGATGGATTAGATAGATGGGGCCACGATCGCGTCGTATTTTGCCCAGCCCAAACACGTTCTCCAGACCCAAAAGCTGAGCAAGATAGGCTGGAACCAGCAGTAGCGTGACAAACTTAATTTGCAGCGAGAGGCCAAAACAGACCCCTGATGCCGCAATCCACCCCCACCAGCCGCGTCGCCTAAAATCTTCAGAACTAGAGGAATTAGCCTGTCTTTGAGACTGCCCCAGCAAAAGCCAGTAGACCGCCAGCATTGCTAAGGCCAGGGCAGGCAACCCCCGCATCACAGAAACGCTCAAGCGCAAAAAGCCAAAGGTGAGACATAGCCCAAAGGTGCCAGCCAAGGCATACCGCGATCGCAGATTGAGCCGCAGCGTACTGTAAAAAGCACCCACCAGTACCGCTGCAAACCCCAAAATCAGCAGCCGTGCTGCGGTGATGCTCTGCCCCCAAACCCCCAGCCAATGCGCCAACAAAATTGTGAGGAGGGGCGGCTGGTCGTTCCAGATTTGGTCATACAGGGTATAGCCCTGGCGATAGAGCAAGACCTTGGCTAGCTCAATGCCTTCATCGGGGTCAAACTGAAGGGTATCGCTAACGGGCATCAGCCCATAGACGACCAGAAAAAAGATGATGGGGACGCCAATAGACCCGCCAAAGTTAAGCAGCCACGCTCGATTAAAGTGGGCTTTCAGGTAATTCAGCATTTCATGAGCATAGAATAGGGACGCGGCAGCTTGTGCCTAAAGGCGAGAGAGTAGGGGGTAAGCTCACGTTTAAGGCTGCGTTCAAAGCTGCGATCGCATCGCATCTTGGCACAAAATCTCGACACAAAATCTTGGCGCAAAACCTTGGCACAAAATCTTGGCACAAAATCTTCTCACGTTGAGTTAATGTCTTCAGCTTCCAAGCTCCTGCTTAAGTTAAGCCAGAAACTTTTTGTAGATCCGCTGGAGCAGACGGCCTTTGTGGAGGCATTAGTTCACCCTACCCCCCATCAATCCTGTATTTTATGGCTAAAGCCAAGGCCAGAAGTGGCTCCCTTTACCGTAGAGCCGCCGCTGCCCTGGCAGCCAGCGTTTATTGATCGATTGGCGATCGGCACTCAGCCCGGTCTTCATGCTCTACATGCCCAAGGGGACTATTACTGTCTAGACTTTTCCTCGGTATTTGCGGCTTCGGTGATGCAGACACTCCCGATTTCTCCAACCGTGGTGATCGATATCTGTGCGGCACCGGGAGGCAAGGGCATTTTTGCGGCTCGAAATTTTGCGCAGCAGCAGCTCATCTGCAACGAAACCATCAGCAAGCGCGTCGGAATGCTGATTGGCAACCTCAAGCGCTGTCATATTCACCCCGCGATCGCCCTCAGTACAGACCCAGCGCATTTAGCCTTACACCTGTCCCAAACCGCAGACTTGGCGATCGTCGATGCGCCCTGTTCGGGGCAGTCTTTATTGGCGAAGGGCGGACAGGCGGCAGGATGCTTCCATCCATTGACCATTCGGCAGAATGCCCAGCGCCAAAAGCGGATTCTGGCACAATCGGCTCATCTGGTCGCACCCCAGGGGTATTTGGCCTATATGACCTGCACCTTTTCACCGGAAGAAAACGAGCAGGTCGGGCAGTGGTTTTTAAAAAAGTTTTCGCAATTTAAGCCCCAGCTTGTCCCCCCATTAGCCGCTTATCAGTCCCACCTCAGTGAGCTACCCTGCTACCGAATGTGGCCGCACCTTCATCCGGGAGCCGGGGCCTTCACCATGCTGTTTCACAATACAGAGACAGGCGATCGCCAGCCTCTTCCAAGCGATCTCTGGCCGGGATGGCGCTGGTCTTCAGTGGACGCAGCACCTCAGCAGAGTGTCTCGTCGCCCGTTACCAGCTCACTCGGCTCCCCAGGATAAAAGCGGTCATTCAAAATATCGCTCAAGCGATAGGGACAAGCCTGGGGAAAGGTTTGATCCGGCAGATCAGTTTCTCCCATCGCCAAATCTCTCCCGTTCTGGTATGCCTTGTGGACTGCATTGTCTAAGTAAGACTTAAGGCTTGGGTTTTCCTGGAGAAGCTGCAATAGGTCGCGTCGCTGAACCCGCAGCATTGCCAGCCAGCTTCGGCTGCGATGGTGAGGTTGATATTCCCATTTCAATAAATGTCCAAGGAGGATGCCTAGGCGGTTTCTGAGTTCTTGGCGCTGCTGCCTCCCCAACGACTCAATCTCCTCAATCAAATTAGGCAGGTCAACTTGGCTCCACCGTTTACTGCGCAGCAGTGCAGCTTGCGCTTGCGTCCATGCATAGAAATCAGACTCGTAGGCGTCAGTTGCTTCCATAGCTTTTGCCGCCACAACTTTTGTAGCCTTGGCTTTTAGCGTCTCGGCGATTCTTGCATTAGGCTCAGGCATTTAAAGTCTTCCAGGTCGAGCGTCAGTTCTGAGTCGTTTGGGTTCCCCTAGCATTGATTGTAGACCCCAGCTTCCGTTAGCAGCAGGTGTTAATTCCTGCGACCAAATCATGCGACCAAAACTTCATGCACCCAACTCATTCACCCACTTTATACACCCAAGACCCGCAACGCTTCAAGGAGTCCTCTAGCCTTGTTGAGCGTCTCTTGATACTCGCTTTCCGGCACCGAGTCAGCCACCAGACCCGCCCCTGCCTGGACACTCACCCGATGGTGATCGCCGTCCTGATGCTCCACGACCATTGTGCGGATCGTAATGGCTGAATTGAGCTGGCCTTCAAAATCGTAGTAGCCATAAACCCCAGAATAGGGTCCTCGCCGGCAGCCTTCGAGTTCGTGAATAATTTCCATAGCGCGAATCTTGGGTGCCCCGCTGACGGTTCCTGCAGGGAAGCATGCCTTCAGCAAATCCCAGGCTGTTTTGCCTGGGGCTAACTCCCCAATCACGTTACTCACAATGTGCATGACGTGGGAATAGCGCTCAATGGTCATCAAGGACTGTGGCTCAACCTGGACGCTGCCCTTGATGCACACTCGGCCTAGGTCATTGCGCCCTAAGTCCACCAGCATCACATGCTCTGCAACTTCCTTGGGGTCTTGAAGCAAATCAGCTTCAAAGGTCTGATCTTCGGCGAAGGTTTTCCCCCGTGGCCGGGTGCCTGCAATGGGGCGCACCGTGGCCAAGAGCGGGGCGCTGGCGTCTGCTTGTCGCTCGGCCTTGACCATCACCTCTGGACTAGAGCCAATGAGCTGCCAATGACGGAACTGGATGAACGCCATGTAGGGGGAAGGGTTAATCAAACGCAGCGATCGATAAAGCAAGAACGGATCACCCACGTACTCTACAGAAAGCCGCTGGGACACCACCACCTGAAAAATATCGCCCGCTTTGATGTAGTCCTTGGCCTTGACCACGCTGTCGCAATACTGCGCCTGGGTCACGTTGCTCTGAAAGGCCACGGGAGGGGCAGCGGCTTTAGGATTCAGCTCCAGGGGAGCCGGATCTAAGGGCTGCTTGAGGCGCTTCACGAGCTGATCTACCTGAGCCGAGGCTTTGTCGTAGGCCACCTTCAGATCTGGCTCATCTCGCAGGTCTGCGTAGGCGATCGCGTAGATTTTGCGCTTCACCTGGTCAAAAATAATTAGATTATCCACCTGCATCCAGAGGCCATCGGGCAAATCTTGCTCCGTTGCAGCATGGATAGGCACCCGTGGTTCAATCCAGCGAATCAGTTCGTAGCCCCAAAATCCAAACAGCCCGCCAATGCCAGAGGGCAGTTCGGGTAGCTTGACCGGATGGTAGGGCTTAAGACAATCCTCCAGTACCTCAAAAGGATTTCCTGAAAAGTCAACCACAGAGCCATCCCGATGGGTTTGCGTTGTGACCTCACCCCTAGCCTCCAGTACCCACAGCGGATCACAGCCTAAAAAGCTATAGCGGGCAAGGCGATCGCCTCCTTCCACAGACTCCAGCAAAAAGCTATAGGGTTGACCCGCACAGACCCGATACCAGGCCGAGACAGGGGTTTCTAGATCCGCCACCCACTCCCGATAGACTGGCACAAAATTGCCGCTCTGCGCCAGTTGAGTAAATTCGTCAAACTCTGGGAAAATCATGAATCTTGCGATCGCAACTGAATCTGAAACGGAACCCTAAGCGAACCCTAGCTGAATCCTACCAATCCAAAAACTTGCCAAACGCACTTCAGCCGTTGAGCGCTACAGCGCCCTAATATCCTACCTTGCCAAACCTGCCCTGATGAAACCCAACGGGTCAGTCTAAGCCAAACACTAAACCAAACAGGGTCATGGCAATGCCACGACCCTGCTTGAGCTACTTTTTGAGATAATCCTTAAGAAAGAAACCTGAAGGGTTGAATCCCTTGGGGTTGAGTCCCTATGGATCAATCGTTCTTTTGCCAGAAAACTTCACAGAAACCGGGTTTGGATTTTCTCCAATCGATCGGGGCACGCTATTGACGGCCTCCCGACCTTCATTCACCTTCTCAGGGAAAACGCCATCGCTGGGATGAATCAGCGTTGATTCTCCGTCCGGGAACACGCGATAAATTTTGTAATCCGTAATCTTCTTTGCCCGAAGCTGGCGAATCCCCAACGCTAAACATTGCTCCTTCCGAGCGAGATAGAGCAAATTCTCACCAGAGCGCATCACCGCAGCGCCCCCGGTCGGCATCTCAAACACCTGCTCCTTTGGACTCGTCCAGGTAATTGCATACTTCTCTTCGACATTGGCCTTGCTCAGCAAGCCACCTGTACTGCCGCCAAACAAAGGCGTCTGTCCAGTCAATTGTTCTGCCATGCACTTTTCTCCCAAAACGGCGCAAGTTAAAAAATCACCCTTTCACAAGTCAAAGCAGGCAAGCCCCGCTCATTGCGTTTGAGTGCTTTTGATAATTAATGTATCAAGACGTTTAGGCACTGTATTAAATCAAAAGGGTGGCGTAAATCACCGCCCATAGACCCATACAAGATCCTTGACTCTGGTGGAATCCTATCATCGCGTCAGCGGCACTTTATCAAACTTGTCAGGAACTGTTACAGTTCTTTAGCCCCTAGCGCGTCACATCACTTCAAGAATATTGTCTAAACCGAGGGTCTAACATAGCCCTATCCAAAAACCAGCCTTTATCACACCTTATTTTCCGTTAGTTCTCCTGAATGCCCGCACTTTAACGGTGCTAAAATGCCAGAAATTATGGCTTAAGGTTTAACCGTCCTTAAATGTATCGCCCTGCTGTTCACTGCTCGGCCCAGCGGCTAGAAACAGCACGAGAAAGGCTAAACCATCTAAATTGTGGAGACGACTCTCGCCCGTGACCCCCCTTGTGAAAGACGTGAAAGTGCCGCAGGATGCCAATACGCTCTCGTCCTTCGATAAGCTGCTGTGGACAATCATTGGGTTGCTGCTGACCATTGGCGGCGTCTTTCTGGAGGTTGCAATTCCCCTGCCAAAGCTCGCTTGGCCAATAGATCTTAGCAATGTTTCAACCTATTCCCTAGGCGTTACGTTTCAGGTTGGGGCCATTCTGCTGGTGGGCTGCATGGCAGGTCGAAGTCCTGCCGCACTTTCGCAAATAGCTTACCTAGCCTTAGGGTTGGCGGGGTTTCAGGTGTTTGCTCAGGGTGGCGGGTTAGGGTATCTCCAAGAGCCGACCTTCGGTTACTTGCTGGGCTTTATTCCTGGTGCTTGGGTCTGTGGGCATCTGGCATTTCGGCAAAAGCGACGACTCGAAACGCTCATTATTAGCTGTCTTTCAGGGCTCGCTTGTATTCATACCCTAGGGCTGCTGTACCTAAGCGTGCTGTCTGTGTTGAGGCTGACGGTGGTCAACTGGTGGGGCGCTGTTTTGCAGTATTCCATTTTTCCTTTGCCGGGACAGTTTATTATTGTGTGCGCTGTGGCTGTTTCGGCCTATGTCCTACGTGTGCTGCTGTTTTACTAGAAACTAATGCTAGGGACTAATGCTAGAGACTAATACTAGAGACTAATTCTCTAAAGCTTTGCTGGGCAAGGAATTTATCGAGCATCCCCTAGTCGGTAGGTTCAGAATATTTGCCTCAAACATTAAGCTCAGGACATTAGACTCTAATAACAGCATTAAACCCCTAGAAGTGGGGATAGAGGCTGAAAACCCTCGAAAATATGAACCCTGAAGACACAAGCCCTAAAAACTGAGGTTTTGAAAGGCGTAGCCTGACAATGAACTGACTATGAAACTAAAAAAAAATCCCATGTTTTGGCTTGCTGCTGTCCTCAGTTTTGTCCTAGACCGCATCACAAAGCAGTGGGTGCTGGATACTTTTGATCTGACGAATCCTCCCCAATCTTGGCCCATCTGGCAGGGTGTTTTTCACTTTACCTACGTGACCAATCGAGGAGCGGCGTTTAGCTTATTCCAGGGAGAAGGCTGGCTCCGATGGCTCTCGTTATTGGTGACCCTTGGCCTCATCTACTACGGACTGTTTGGCTCACCCCTCAGGTCTTGGGAGCAGGCGGGGTACGGTTTTTTGCTAGGGGGCGCTGCTGGGAATGGACTGGATCGGCTTTCGACAGGCCAGGTGATTGATTTCCTAGACTTTCGGCTTATCAATTTTCCGATCTTTAATGTGGCGGATGTGGCCATCAATATTGGTCTAGCCTGCTTGTTTGTCTCGCTCTGGACGAGGAAGCCTCAGGCAGAGGATAAATCCGTCACGGATCGCAGTGAGGTTCCTTAGCCCGCATTCACTATTTGGCACAAAATTTGGCATAAATTCTGACACAAAATTTGGCACGAACCGGGGCACCTTTAAGATCCGAACCAGCGGGGCTAGGGGAATCTGGGCAGCCAAAGGAGCCACTAGCGACTCTTTCTGTTGCGAGGACACTCCACTTAAAGAGGGACGTTTGAGACGGAAACATTCAACCCATTTACAGAGTTACTTCTAGGCTCACTTCGCTTCAATGGGAACTGAAGTGATTGGTAGACCAACGTTCGGAACATATTTTAATCCGTCAGGTGATTCGTGGACTTTGTTTCATTCAGTGCTTGTTACTAGCATCGAAACTTAGACCTAGAAAGATATCTGCTGATTCAGTTCCCAACTTTGAATCGTTTGGCTACCGACAAAAAGGAGTACAAAAATGAAGAATCTTTCCCTCATCGCCTTGGGCGCAACGTTATTCCTAGGAGCCACTTTCCCTGCGTCTGCTCAAACTGAAATGCCCGAAACACCCGCCACTATCACTCAACCTGCTAATCCACAGTTTTCAAATGAGCAGGCTACCAATGAGCAGGTGCTAACCGGAAAGGTTGAGTCCATTGAATCACCTGAAGTGTCGGTTCAGTTTTCCAAAAACAGCACCCAAACCTATCGTCTAGACCCAGCATTGGTGCAGGCCATGAACCTTAGCAAAGGGTCTACCGTTGCCTTTGGCGATCACAAGCTGGGCACCATTGTGAATATCAACCGGTCCGCTGCAACGGTAGAGTTTGCCAATGGAGAATCTGACACTTACTATCTCTCTCAGGAAGGTCGGGCCACCCTCACCTTTGGCGATCGCATTGTGGTCACCCCTGACCAACGGCTGGCAAGGGCAGAAAACTACATCCTAGGTGCAGCAGACGTCAAGGATTCAGCCTCTACTCTAGCGTTGGGGATGCCGAGTGAAAGCAATCAACCTGTGGTGAATCCAGTCCCTAAGAGCGTAGCGCCTGCTGTGCCTCCAGCAACCACCGCACCCGTTGAGGCCGCACCCGTTGAGCCTATGGTGCCTGCGCCTGTCACACCTGGTACCCCATTCTAGAGTCGCAGTCTAGGGTTGCAGCCTAGAGTCGCTAACTCTCAAAATAAACCAACGTGAGTTCGACAAAAAAACAACCGCCCCTCATCCTGCCGTCCTTCTTCTTCCTAGGGAGAAGGAGGGGCAATGAAAAATCAACCTTCTTAAGCCCCTCGCCTTTGGGTTTGGGGTGAGGGGCTTCAAGTGCATCATCGAGCTCACGTTAAACCAGTGCTGTAGATGCACTCAGAAGGGACTAAACCCTACACACCATCTAAAGCAGGAGGACTGAACCTCGTTCAGCTCTCCTGCTTTCTGCCGTCTTGTGGTAGTGCAATAAAACCGACAACAGGGTTATGAAAGCCCTTGACTGAAGTGATCGCAGGATCTCCCGCTAGGGCACCTGGAGCGGGATGAGCGCATCCTCCGGCAAATACTCGACAAAGTGAGCATCCGTCGCAAGAACCGCCAAAATCTCTAAAGGCCAGTCGGGCTGCACATGCAGATCGGCCCAAGGGACTGCAATCTCCAGACATTGATCCAGCCCCGTCTGAATATGATGCGATCGCCCTTGCCAAGTGTGATACTCTCCAGCCTGCTCCAGCCAAACCGCGCCATTCAGCAAATGGATGCCCATATGGTGGTGGAAAGCATAGTTGACGGGAGCCGTATTGGGAACATCCGCCAAGGGGAGGGGGCTATTGTGGAGGGTCTGGCCAGGGTAGTACCAAAATAAATGCAGTTCCGGGGGGAAATCAATGCCAGGGCGCTTACCCACCTGGAAGTCAAAGCGAAAGTAAAAATTGAGGTGATTTAGCCCGTACCAAAGCCGCTGAATGGGGCTGCTCTTGTGCATGGTGCCCCTTGCCCCTGCCACCGCGATGCGTCCGGCATGATCCCAGTCTTGCTCATCTCCAATGCCGTTGATCACAGGATGGATAAAGCTTTGGGGGCGATGATTCGCAAGGGTTTCATGGGGTTCTAAAGAATGGTGTAAGGCTTCAGGCACTGGTTCATCCAGGGATTGATAGATGGCTGCAACATGCTCTCGAAAGAGCTGGTCAAACATCGCATCTTGGTTGGAAGAATGGCCTTCCCCAAACCACCAAAACCAGTCAGATCCTTCAGCCGCATAGAGCGCTTCCCAAACCTTGGGATTAGCCTCTTCTGTTGCTTCGGGATGCTGTGCCAAAGTAAGTCTGGCGTCCGTGAGGAGTTCCCAAGCGCGGTTTTTGACGGGGTCACCAATCCAGGTGGTAAAGTTACCGTCTACCCAAGAACCACTGTGGAGCTGGTCTGCGGGTAAGGTCGCACGCGGCGGAAACTGGTCGAGGTACTCTGAAACCGTCACCAGCCGGATGTCATCGCGATCGCTAAGCTGGCTATAGAGGCTTTCTAGAAACGGAATCCCGTCTTTTTCATAGAATTCCCAACAGTTTTCGCCATCTAGGGCAATGGTCACTAGCCAGGGCTGTTCTAGCTCTGGAGATTGAGAAGACTGACGCTGGGTGAGGGTTTGGGCGATCGCATCTAGGTGCCCCACCAAGTCCGTTGCGGCAGCCTGTGGCTCCATTGCGCTGTAGGTAAAGCCCACCAAATCCGAGAGGCGGTGGTCGCGGAACACAATGGCGAGGTCGCCCTGAGGCGTTTCGAGACGATAGGGCTGATAAATCAGCTCTGGCTCATAGACATTCCCAGACTCATTCCGATGAAAGAAATGCTTCAGCGACCAGCCCAAGACCGCCTCATCCGAGCAGAGCCACTGAAACCCTTGCTCAGCCACGTAGGGCAGAATGGCAGGGCTGACGGACTGCTCCGATGGCCAAAGGCCCCGTGGGGCAAGGCCAAACCTTGATTCGTAAATCTCCCAAGCTTTCTGTAGATGGCGAGGAATATCTTCAGACCACTGAAAGCGCTCCTTAGGCAAGGGCATTTTAGGCACAGCCACTCTTCCAGCCTGGGTATCGGCCAGCAGAGGCAGGATGGGGTGAGTATAGGGAGTGGTAGTCACTTCTAGCTGGCCACTTTCCTGCATTTTGCGATGCTGGGGCAGGATTCGAGCCAGGATATCCCGATGCTTGGCAATAATGCGCTGGCGATCGCTGAGGGTAAAGTTTCGGCCCTGGACAAGCCACGCAGCAATTTCTGGATCATCCCAAAACAGCGGATCAATCCAGGCGAGGTTGTGCCACATCACCAGATCGCTATAGTCCTGAGGCTGCCAATGCTCAAGACACCAGGCTTCTCCCTTCTCTTGGCGTTGGGCATAGAGATCTGCGTAGCGGGGATGGGGGTCAATGAGTGTGTGATGCTGTGCGTCAAAGAAGTGATGAATGATAAATTCTTTTTGCTCAGTGGTGAGCTGATCTTCGGGGGTTAAGGTTTGAGCCAAATAGGGATCAATCGCCTTGCCTGCCACATAGTCTTCGATTTGCAGGATGAGGGAGGGCACCAGATTTACGGTCTGGTGAATCTTGGGGTAGCGCTCCAGCAGCAAAATCAAGTCTAAATAGTCCTTAACTCCATGCAGGCGAACCCAAGGGAGATGATACTTCCCTGTTACACAGCTTTTGTAGAGAGGCTGGTGCTGGTGCCAAATAAATGCAACGTAAAGAGGATGAGCCATAGCATTACAGCGTTAGGAAAGTTCATAAGCACTGCTTATAAGTTTACCGTTACCTTCGCCCTCTGGGGTTTATGACGCTGGGTTTTATGTCTCTAGATTTATGTCTGTGAGTTTTATGTAGCTTTCTGATGTGTAGCTCTCTTATACATAACCTTCTGAAGAGAGGCCGCACTACTGCAAATGATTGGATCGTTCCCCTCCGCCTCGACTTTTGCTGAAGTCCTCTGGGCGAAGATTATCGACAAAGTCTCGGAAGGCTTGGCGTTCTGCTTCATCCGCTTCCTGATCTACGGGAATTGAGGCGTCTGCAACCACTTCTTCCATGACCCAAATGGGAGAGTTGAGACGCAGCGCAAGGGCGATCGCATCGCTGGGGCGAGCATCCATTTGGTGAGTCGTTTCGCCTTGTTTCAGGGTCAAGACTGCAAAAAATGTATTGTCCTGAAGGGAGTGAATAATAATGCGCTCTAGCGTAACGCCCAAGGTCGTCAGGCAGCTTCCCAAAAGGTCATGGGTCATGGGCCTCGCTGGGGACTGATTTTCCAGAACGCTCAGAATTGCTCTGGCTTCATTTTGGCCAATCCAAATGGGCAGGGCGCGGCGCTCTGTAGAGTCTTTGAGAAGTACAATGGGCACCCTAGTGGCGGCATCGAGGGCAATTCCCGCAACATTCATTTCAATCATTGATCTAGCCTCACGAGGATCGGTTGCACGATGGAAAAGCAGCTTGAGAGAATGGGCGACTACACAATGGAGAGAATGCTTGAAATGAAAAATGGTGCAGGGAAACTTCTCGCTAAGACTGTGCGCTTGAACTAAGGACTTGCAATGGGCACTTGCAATGGGCGCTTAGAATGGCTGTCTTGCTACACTGTCTCTACTTTAAGAATACTGACTTTAGAGGAATTTGAAAGAAAATTTCAACCCGTTCTATGATCTTAAAATTTAGTCTTACAAAGATACATACTTAACCCCAGCCTTGAATTCATCCATACCAAGGATATGCTCAGCCTACTTGCAGAACCCCACTGCTGACATCCGAGAATTTACGGAAACGCCACGAACTGAATATGAGCTAGGCATGCGCTGGTGGCCACAGTCCTCAGGTGAGATTATAGTCACTCAGGAGTCTGGAAAAAGTAACTTAATCCACTAAAGCGTTCGGTCGTGCCTCAAGGGATGGTGGGCTGAGGAAAGTAGAGAGGCATTTATCTCCAATCATGAACTATGGAATGTCGTCTGTGAAATAGAGGAAAACTGTTCACCATGATCAATAGACTCATTAAGACTTCGCTACTGACTGGTGTCCCCTTTGGTCTTTTTATGGGCCTGTTTTTTATGGTGCTGCACGGCATCCTCCCTGGCCTGATCAGTGGCATAACTTGTGGCGTTCTTTTTGGATTAATAATCGCTGGATTTGTGGAGTTCCAGCGCAAGAGAATGTCGTCTAAGGATGGAAAATTTGAAGGGGAGATCGTGCTGTTTGAAGACGGTGCCAACCATTTCTTGAATGGTGAGGGAAGAGGGGGCTGGCTCACGCTCACACCATCCCGACTAGCTTTTAGATCTCATGGCCTCAATGTCAATAACCATGCAATAGATATCGACATCACAGAAATTGTGGAAATTATTCCAACCCAGACCGTGGGCTTTATTCCTAATGGGCTAGGCGTTGTTCTAAAAACGGGGCAAAAAGAATCCTTTGTGGTGAACAATCGCAGAAAATGGCTCAGCGTAATTTCGCAGCAGATTGCCGCATATTGAGTGGGAGCATGTCGGCTGGGAGCATATCGACTGGGAGCATATCGACGAGACACTGCTCGGTTAAAGGGTAACGAATTAAACCTCTAAGTCTGCCTAGACTAAGGTTGAGGGGTTAGGGTTTGGGTAAAATGTGGCCGCCCAATCCGGATTCAAGCGCAACAGGCCGAGTCGCCTTTGAAGGCCAATAGTTGCAAAGAAACATATGGAGCGATCGCCCAGCGACAGAATAGCGCACTCATCCGGAAACAAAACCCTAATCCCCTGCGGTCTATGACCTCTGAAGCAACTGTTTTGAGATTGTTTCGGATCCCCATCAAAGTGATGTGCCCAGAACGATGGGCCCAGAACGATGGGCCTAGAACGATGTAAACTTGGGCGCTGATGCTTGGACGTTCATTCTCAAGGTCTTGTAGACTAGAGTCTTTGTGATCTAGTGTGAGCTAGATCTGTGCTCTCTAGTTTTTTTAGCTCAAGAGACTGGGTAATTGTCAGGCGACTCTGAGACCAGGTATTCACGAGATTGGGTATCCTGAGGTTTTGGTTGCGGGTTAAATGCGATTTGAGTTAAGTGCGATTTAGATTTGGGACAATTTGAATGCTAGCTAGTTTGAACACTAGCCTGCGCACTAACCTGTGCACCAAGAATTGTGCACCAAGAATCAATCCGCTGAAATCAAACCATTAAAATCAATGAATTTTGAGTAGGTTTTGTGATGCAAGAGCGATTAATACGCATTCCTGTGGCGTTAATGATGAGCCTGCCGTTATCCCTAGGGCTAGGGGCGATTCCTGGCTGGGTAGTGGGGGTTCAGGCTCAATCCTCTGCTAACCCCAACTCCGCTCCCGCCAATGAACTGCGGGTCTTTGAGCTATTTAAACAGGCCAGGGCATCCCTGGATGCGGGCCAGTATGATGCGGCCCTTCGCATCTACCAACAGGCTGCTCAGCTCGACAATAGAAATGCGCGAATTTACTCAGCCATTGGATTTATCCAGGCTCGTCGAGAGGCTTATGCTGAAGCGGCGCAGGCCTACCGACAGGCGATCGCCCTAGATAACCAGAACTCTAACTTTTACTATGCGCTGGCTTACTGTCTGGCGAACCTGAAGGACTATTCTGGCGCGGTGCAGGCCTATACGCAGGCAATTCAGCTTGATCCTAAAAATATTCAGGCGCAGGAAGGATTGGCGGTGGTCTACAGCCGCCAGCGTAATTTTGTCGGAGCGCTGGCAACCTACCAAAGGATTGTCGCCAATGATCCTAAAAATGCGAGTGCCCATCGATCCTTAGGAATCTTAGCCCTTCAGCAACAGCGCATCCCAGAGGCGATCGCTGCTTTTACCCAGGCTGCTCAGCTAGACCCCAAAAGTGGGGAAGTGCGCGTGGGGCTAGCCTATGGGTATCTTGCTCAAGGGAATACGGCAGGTGCGATCGCCGCTGCCAATGAAGCCACCCGACTAGAGCCAAGAAACGCCAAGGTCAACGTGCAGGCTGGGGGAATTTTGCTCTCCCAAGGCAACCTAGATGAAGCCCTAGCCGCCTACCGCCGCGCAACAAATGTTGAAGCCAAGATGGTGGATGGCCACATTGGCGTGGGGGATGTACTGCGAACAAGGGGAGATTCTTTAGGCGCTTTAGTCGCCTACCGTCAGGCACTACAAAACCAGCCGCAAAACCCAGAGGCGCGATACAAACTAGGATTGGCCTTAAAAGATCGGGGACGCGCAGCGGAGGCTGTCACCGAACTACGGACGGCGCGCCAGATCTACCTCAGTCAGGGACAGGGACAAAGTGATGAGGTGCGCAAAATTAATGGTGCCCTGAGCCAGCTGGGCCAGTAGTTTAATGGGCCAGTAGCTTAATGGGCCAAGCTTTATGGGCCAATAGCCTGAACTAAATTCCGCCGCAGTTTTCCCAAACCGTCAAAGTTCTCTAGAGAGTACACTCTGGTTAAAGGGTCCTCTCTAGAGCATTACGGGAACGGTCTTGGGTCAACTGGCTTCTAACGGTTTCTACTGGTTTTTACTGGCGTGCAGCAGGAACCGTTACTGGCCCGTAGGACTCCTCTTCTTCTAGGGTGCCAAGCAGATCGCGAAGGGCGGTTAGCCCCTTCTTGACTTGCCGCGAAACGGTAACAGCGCTGATGCCTAGGAGATCGGCGGTTTCTTTTTGCGTTAAATCGTGAAAGAACACAAACTCTAAAACTTCAGAGGTGCGCTTTTCAAGTTGAGACAGCGCCTGCTGGAGCCGCATCTGATCTTCTTGGGCAAGCTGAAAGCTCCGGTACTGGGAGTCTGGCAGTAGATCGCCAATGGACATGGACTCATTATCATCGTGCTGCAGCGGCGCATCGAGGCTGACGATGGATCGATTGTAGGCGGTGAGCTTGACCTCCTGCCATTCTGCTTGGCTAATGCCGAGGGCGATCGCCATTTCTTCATCAATGGGGGTGCGGTTTAGCTGGGTACGCATGTCGCGGTTTACGGAAATCGCTTGCCTTTGCAGGTCTTGCCAACGCCGTGGAATCTTGACCTGGGGGCTTTTGTCGCGGAGGTAGTGCTGGATTTCGCCGCGAATGTAGGGAACGGCGAAGGAGCTAAAGGCATGCCCTTTGGCGGGTTCAAAGCGCTCAATGGCGCGAATTAGACCAATGCTGCCCACCTGTAAGAGATCATCAAAGCTTTCGGTACATTGATTAACCCAGCGATGGGCTTCTTTGCGTACCAACCCCAAATTCATCTGAACCAACTGATTACGCCGTGCCGTTGAGGGCTGTCTTTGATACTCCTGAAGCAGTTCAAGACTTTCGCTTTTGAGTTCAGAGGGGGAAGTTGCCAGCATGTTGTTAAACCACTTCTTAAAAAAATGAAATTAAACAGGCCGTTATCTTTAGCAGCCACATCATGGATTGAGTTGGCCTTGACGCTGCGGAAGTAACCCTCTCTCTAAGGTACGGATTGCCGAAAATCTGAACATCAGGAAGATCACTGAACTTTCTGTTTGACCTGCCGAGGCGTCCCTAGGCAATCTCCGCACTCACTTAGGTGGTGCCCCAGAAATCTAGATTTTTATTTAACTTTTGACTCGATTGCGATCTAAAGCATTCTCCAAGATGTTCCAAGTTAGAGAGTGAGTAAAAGCTAAAATGCAGTCCTGAAGGGGAATTGCGTGCTGAGCAACAATCTCAAAGACTGCAATTCACAAAAATTAATATTTTATCCGGAATAAAACGGTTGACAATTTTTATTAAAAATGCAGCAAAATCTGCATAAATGGATAGTCCGTAATGTCGCCTGCCCAAAAGCTGTAGGAAATCCAACACTAGGCATTCACCAAGCGATAGGGTAGACGGGGTAAAGTCTGAAAATTCTCCCACCATGACTTCAACAGATACTGCAATTCCTTTAGAAGCAAACGTAAGCCTTAGCGCACAGACAGGCCCAACAATTAGCCCAGGAAGTCCTCCAGAGGCCACAGACTCATCAACCTTATCCTCATCGGCCTTATCCTCATCTTTGCGGCTCATGCTGGATAGTGCAGACGTTGTTCAGTGGGAGCGGTGGCTGCCCATGGGCTTTCTCTTTGGCATCACTACGAATCCCCTACTGCTGGCGCGATCGCAGGTCTCTTGCCGGATTGATGCGCTTCAGACGCTGGCCTCGAAAGCGTTTAGCTTAGGCGCACAGGAAATTCAGCTTCAGGCCTGGGGTGGAACGGTGGACAGCTACCTGGAGACAGGTGCGGCCTTGGCCGCAGTTGACCCTAGGGTGGTCGTTAAAGTTCCGATTGTGGCAGCGGGCGTGACCGCAGCCGCGAGGCTGATCCAGCAGGGATATCGAGTGACGCTCACGGGGGTATACGCCCAGACCCAGGTGCTGATTGCGGCGGCCATTGGGGCAGACTATGCAGCGCCCTATCTGGGGCGCATTCATGATTTGGGTCACGATGGGTGCGCTGAGCTGAGCGCCATGCAGCGATCGCTCTTAGGCATTCAGAGTCAAACTCGACTGCTGGTGGCCAGCATTCGCCGAGCGGAAGATATTGCAACCCTCACAGCAGCAGGACTGAATACCTTCACCCTTTCCAGCGCCGTGCTGGAGCAATTTTTTAATGTATCGGCTACGCTCAAGGCTACGGATGAATTTGAGCAGGCTGCAAAGCTATAGCCCATTCACGCATAAACCCACTTACACATTCACCCATCCCGCATAAACCCATTTACGGCTGAGGG
This sequence comes from Thermosynechococcaceae cyanobacterium MS004, assembly GCA_022402525.1. GTDB lineage: Bacteria > Cyanobacteriota > Cyanobacteriia > Thermosynechococcales > Thermosynechococcaceae > JAAURS01. Next base: position 70,057 of record JAKRSB010000112.1, on the reverse strand, counting down.
GAGGTGGCGTAGCCCGTAGCGCGCTCTAAGTTGGCGAGGGCGCGGTTATAGGTCAAAATTGCCGAGACTTGGTTGCCTTGAGCTTGAGTGAGGTCTGCCTGGGCACGGGTGACTTCTAGGCTGGTTCCCACCCCTGCACTAAACCGGAGTTGGGCTAGGCGGAGTCCTTCTTCGGCTTGAGTGAGTGCCTGATTTGCAGTTTCAATATTGGTGGCGCTGGACTGAAGCGTAAAGTAGGCCTGCTCAATTTCAAGGCGAATGGACTCCCTAAGCTGGTTAAACTGCTGATCAATGATCTGAAGGTTCCGATCTAGCTGCCTCAGACGCGATCGCACCTCTCCCCCATCAAAGACATTGAAATTCGCCTGAACCCCTACCGCGTAGCCATAGGCTCCCAAAAAGCGGTCTTCCAAGTCGTCGGCTAGGTTGATGCTCGCAAACCCTTGGAGCTGAGGACGATTCTGGGCTTTGGTAATACGCTTTTGGAGTTCGGTAATGTTGCGCTGGATCCGCGTTTGGGTCAGCTCAATGCGGTTATTGAGCGCGAGGATGATCGTCTCTTCAAGGGAGGGTTGCCAAGCGCCCGCCTTAGTAACCCTGACGGAATCAGGAAGGGTGACGTCCACCGTGTCGGGCAGGCCGATTTGCTGCACCAGTTGACGACGCGCAATGGTAAAGAGCGCTCTTGCCTGGGTCAAGTTTTGCTGAGCATCTGCCAGAGAGACCGCAGCCTGAAGCACTTCAAACTGGGTGCGGATGCCCGCCTGCTCGCCGAGCTGGGTGACTCTGAGGGTTTCTTGGGCGCTGGCGATCGCGCTTTCGGCAATGCCAATGAGGGACTGAGTTTGCTGGAGGTCAATATAGCGATTGGTGACATCCTGCCGCAACTGCTGAAACTGGAGCTGCAGGTCTAGCGCCGAGGTTTCAATTTGGCGTTTAGCCGCCTGAATTGAGGCCGAACGCTGTCCGCCGGAGAAAATGCTGTAGCTCAAGTTGAGAGAGCCATTGAAAAAGCTCCCGTTACCGCCGCCGCCACCCCCCAGAGAACGGAGCGGAAGTGCCACATCGCTCGGAGCAAAGGGAGTGAGGGTAATGGGGGGAGACAGCGCCACGCGATTGGCGCGCTGCTGAAGCTGAGCGATCTGCTGCTGAAGCGTACTGCGCTGCACCTGGGTAGCCGTTTGCTGGAAGCGCTGCTGAAGCTGCGCGATCTGCTGCTGGAGTTGCTGCTGCGCTTGGGCCTGCTGCTGAATTAAAAACTGCTGGATTTGTGCTTGGTTCGCAGGACTTGAGCCGTAGATACGGCTACGGGGGCCAAAGTTACCTCCATCGGTACGAGAAATGCTGCTGCTTAAGGAAAGGGTGGGAAACAAAGATGCATTGGACTGGCGAAGTTGCTCACAGCTTCGCTGGAGCTGAAGCTTTGTAACCTGGAGATCTGGATTTTGAGCAAAGGCCGCCTGAATGGCGGTGGACAGCTCTAAATTCAGCACCTGCTGAATGCTCACTTCAGACGGCTGTTGCGGAATGGCTAGGTTATTGGCGGTAGATAGAGACTTTGCTGGGGCTGAAGACCCTTCTGTTTGAGACGCTAACCCTCGCGAAAAGAAGTTGACGTCTTGGGTGCAAATTTTTTCTGGCGATAGCCCGTTGAGCGTGTTTAGGGTCGCTGGGCCGCTCTCTTGAAGTTCAGTAGGCGGAGCAGGAATGGGCGGCAATTGGGGCGGTGGAAATTGGGGCAGTGGAAATTGGGACGATGGGAATTGGGGCGATGGAAACTGGGACGGTGCAGATTCAGGAGATGCAGAATCGGGGGAGGTAGAGGCTGGAGGGGACGTTTGAGCTGGATTGGGGAGTGGGGTAGGGCTGTTTAGCGGACTGGGCTGGGAGGTGTCTGGCAGGTCGGGGGCAAGCTGGCTGGGGGCTGCTTGGGTAAGCCTAGGGCGCTGCTGAGCCTGAGCTGGAGCAGCCGTGGCGATCGCGAAACTCAACACGCTAGGAATTGCGGCGAAGGAGCCCAACAGAGCACTTAAAACCTTGAGCTTGAACATGTTTTTCCTGAAGCACTCCACACAAACTGAATGACCGCATACGCATGCTCTAGAGGTTAGTCCCTAGGCGCTGAATCCACACCCTGATTTCAGCTAGAGGGACAGAGTAGATGGGTCAATCTTAAACGTAGGGATCAATTAATAGAAATCAGCCAATCAGAAATCAGCCAATCCGTTGATTGAGATCATCGATTGAGATTATAGATTGAAACATTCCAGGCCCAACGGCCAAATCAAGGCCGTGGAGCGGGCATGACAAATAAAGACCCCGCAAGACTAGCCTAAACTCTATTTTAGCCCTGGAAAAACTCACTCAGATACTATGGCTCGTCGTCTAGGTCTGAGTCAATGTCCCAAAAGACGAACAGTGCTCCGGACAGACTTATGAATTCCTAAGACATAAGGTTATAAGACATGAGGCCGTAAGACCTGGTAGCGCTGTAGGCTGTGATATTCACGCCAATATGCAATTCACAACCATATACAATTCGCACCCATATTCAATTCGCACCCATATGCAAGGCAGCGAAGGTCTAAACAACTCAGCCCAAAGTAAACGCCCCAAGCCCTTGCAGAAATTGAAACTCAGGTAACTTCCATCCGTCGCTTCGTAGCTACTATTCCAAAATGCCCATACACCAAAAAGCGATCGCCCCCGCTACAACCCTTAAATAGGAAACAGCCCGCGATCGCCTTTTGTTTAATCAATGCATTTAATCAATTCACAAGTGGCCCAATACATCGACTTTCTTAATAACAGAAACCGATACAAGCCCCAAACTAGCGACCCTTGAGCAGATCGCCGAGGCCGCCGCCACCGAGCAGCCCACCGCCGCCACCGCCGAGCAAGCCACCACCGAGTAACCCACCCAAACCGCTGAGAATGCCGCCACCAGACTTTTTACCAGAATTGCTGGTAATGCCCTGCACTACGCCAGAAATGACAGAAGGCGCAACTTCACCGAGCATCCCAAAGGTGCCGCCGCCGCCACCCAAGAGTCCACCGCCGCCACCGCCGCCGCCCGCGCAACTGCTGAAGGAGCCTTCACCCTGAATGCTTTGATCTGCAATGCAGGCGCAAAACTTGTTTACTTGCTTAAAATCTGCACCATTTACGTTGGCATGGGACCGCAGGCAATCGTTGTAGAGCGCCATTTTTTGCCCAGACGATACCGTGGAGGCTGGTGCCGCATCCGCTAAGGATGGATCTAGACCTAAGTCAAGGCCTTGTGCCATGGCCGTCATGGGAGCAATGACGCCAGACATCGCAAACAGGCCAGTTCCGAGGAGTGTTGTAAGCTTTTTCATGATGTTTCCTTAAGCAGGGCTAGGTTGAGGTTCAGATCAACAGGGGTTCACGGGGTGCACAGTCTTTAATAGTTTTCTAGAGTGTTTCTCTGTCCTAAGAGTTCCCTATAAGTGACTTTGCAATTCACTTTTTAATTTATTGAGGGGTAGCAACATTCCACCAGCCAGAATCTCACCCCAGGATGCCGCCCCAGAATTTCGCTCATGCAGGCTTGGGCAGTCTATCAAAAATGTTATTTGGTGTGCTGCGATTGTAGCTTTTTTTGAGATAGAAAAGGGCCAAAAGCCCTATAAATCCTCCCTATTTGGGCAGCAAATTGAACCTTGGGCGATGGAGAATGCAACTCTAGCGTCTTAGAATCTAGCGCATTAGAATCTAGCGTTTAGGATCTAGTACTTTAGAATCTCACGCCTGAGAATCTTAGATTTTAGAAAAGTCAGCGAAGAAAAGGGAGAGGCGATCGCCTCTCCCTTGCTTTACATTGCCTTATAACCCATTGAGCCTGAGGAACCTTAAGATTCAGGACTGACCTGTTGACTCGGCATCGCAATCACCTTTTTCGCTAACCCTAGCTTCTGGAGCACCGCGATCGCCCACCAAGTTGTATCAATCTCCCACCAGCGATAGCCAGACTTTGCCACACGGGGATAAGCATGGTGATTATTGTGCCAGCCTTCACCGTAGGTCAACAGCGAAACCCACCAACAGTTTCTGGAGCCATCGTCGGACTCAAAACTGCGATAGCCCCTCATGTGCGTGGCAGAATTGACCAGCCAGGTTGAATGCCACAGCAGCACAGAGCGCACCGCAATACCGTAAATAACGAAAGACCATCCGCCCAGGGCATAAAGCACCAACCCCAAGGGCACCTGAAGCATTAAAAAGTTGCGGTCTAGCCAGCGATAGTAGGGCTGACGCATAAGGTCTGGCGCATATTTTTGATAAATATTGGGGTCAAAAAATTCAGGCTTAGGGTACAAAATCCACAGAATATGGCTCCACCAGAACCCGCGCTGGGCGGAGTAGGGATCTTTATCTACATGCTCGGTAAAAGCGTGGTGCTGCCGATGGCCGCTCACCCAAAAGATTGGCCCACCCTGAATGGCCAGTGCGCCCAAGGTGGCGATTACATACTCTAGCCACTTAGGCACCTGAAAGCTGCGATGGCTAATCAGACGGTGGAAGCCCAAACAAATGCCGATGCCCCCAAACAGCCAGTGCAGCAACAGCGCAACCGCGATCGCTGACCAGGAAAAGAAAAAGGGCGCGACCAGGAGCGCCACGACATGAAATGCACCAAAGAACGCAACGTTTGTCCAGTTTAGTGCAGGGAGCTGGCTCCCCTGAGGGGAAGCGCTGGGGTAGGTTGAAGTCATAAAAGTTCCTTCGCAGTAAGCGCTGGAGTCCAGAAGACCTTGGGCTTTATGCGCTATGGTTAAAAGCAAGTACCGCTTGCATAAAACCATGCTAACAATCCTTCATCAAAATTGCAAGTATTGCTTGCAACCAGCTTCGATCTTTTACGTTGAGTTCCTCTCTGGTTGCGCTTAGCTTATGTCTGCTCCAAGTCATTCAACCCGTCAAAAGCTGATTTATGCTGCGTTAGAGCTGTTTATCGCCCAGGGGGTTGGCACGCCTACTCGCAAAATTGCCGAGCGAGCTGATGTGAATGAGGTCACACTTTTTCGTCATTTTGGCAGCAAGTATGGCTTGCTTTTGGCCATTTTGGAAGATGCTCATACCTTCCAGAAAATCAGTGAATCTCTAGAGCGGTCGGTATCGCTAGAGTGGGGACGGAGGGTGGAGGATTCAGGATCGGCCTCGATCTTGAGGGCTTACGCAAGTGGGTGCTTACAGGCGATCCGAGAGGCACCTCAGCTCATTTGCTCTGTGGTGGGTGAAGCGGAACAGTACCCCCCCGGAAATCGGCGGGCTTTGGGGGTAGGACTAGGCGCTATTAATCGGCGTGGCGCTCAATATTTAGCGAGTTTGGGACTAGGAGAGGTCGGAGGCAGCACGCGCGTCGAGGGCAATATCCGCGTCGAGGGCAATATAAGTTTGCTCCATAGCTTAATGCTGGGGTACGCCATGATTGAGTTTACGTCTGAGAATCATGGACTTTGGCAAACTCAAGATGAATTCCTAGACGGTCTTGTGCAGTTATTCTTGCCGACGGATTTGCCCACAGATTTGCCGATGGGTTTGCCCACAGATTCGGCAACAGATTCGGCAACAGATTCGGCAACAGATTCGGCAACGCAAAAAGCTGAACCGCTGCCAGCCACTCTTCAGAAGGGATTGGAGTTACCTGCGGGTGTAGTCCATGAGATTTTGCGACGCACCCGCAAGCTGGGAAACCGTGACTATGCCTTGGCCTATGTGCTGTTTGCGGCGGGTCTATCGGCTGCTGAGGTTGCTGGACTAGGGCGATCGCACCACACCAGTGACGCCCACCAGCATGTTTTGCGCGTGGGAATCCCCCAGCGCTCGGTGCCGATTAATCAGTGGGTTTTAGGCAAGCGCTATGGCTCCTACACGGCAAATCCGCTCACTAAGTACTTAAGAGGGCGCAAAGACAATAATTCAGCACTGTTTCTGGACGATGCAGGGCAACCCATATCAGCGCTAGAGATTGAAGCGCGCTGGCAGACCTGGCTTAAAGAGATGGAGTCTGCTGATGGACAAGACACGGGACAAAACACGAGAAACTGGGCGATCGCCCAAGCACAGCAAACCTGGTATATCGATATGCTGCTGCGGGGCATCAGCTTAGAAAACCTAAGTATTTTGTCAGGCTTGACGCTCGACTGTTTACGGCCTTATGCAGCCAGAGCAAAGGAACTTGCGGCTTTGGAGCAGGCAACCCGTCTGGATCAAAAAGTCCCTCGCTCAGTGGAATTTAGGGGTTAAAGCTGGAATACTAATGCAGGCTTTGGATAGACTTGAACCATGAACTTACTGCAAATGGGGATTATCGCCCGTGGACTTTGACCTCGCTTCACTCCTACCCAGCCTGTTTCTATTAACTGCAGGGGGCGCTGGCCTTTGGCTGCGCAATCGCCAGCAACAAGAGGTACAGTCTGCACAGGTTGCAAAGGCGCGGCTGGCTGCTGACGCAAAGGCGACCCTGGAGCAGAAAGTTCAGTCCCTGACCGCAGAGCAGCAAAAGCTAATAGAAGCCCTAGACTTGGCAAAGCAGGTTGTTTCCTCCCTAGAGCAGCAAAATCAAGACCTGACCAAGGGTCAGCAGCAGGGGCAGAGCAGCCTAAATGCCCTACAGCTTAAGCTTGGCGACTTAACCCATCGCAATAGTCATCTCCAAAAGTCGCTGGAGCAGGCTCAAAAAACAACGGCAGAGCTAGAGCAGGCCGCGCAAGCCCACACCCACGAGCAGCATCAGCTCAAATCCTTCGTCGAAACGCTAACTCAGGCTAAAACCCAGCTAGAAACGCAGTCCCAAGATGCACAGCATGCCGTCGAAGCGCTACGGGCGCAACTGCAAACTTCTGAGCAAGATTTAAACAACGTAAAGACCGCTCTGGCAGAGGCTCTGGCAGAGGGACAGACAAAACTAGCCGCCTTAGAGCAAGATCTGGCCGCTCAGGTACAACAGAGACAGGCACTAGAGCAAGAGCGGCAGCAGGAACAGCAACGACAGCAGGAAGCGGTAGCCCTTCAGCAAAATGCGATCGCCGTAGTACAAGTGGAGCTGGAGAAAACCAAGCTAGCCTTAGAACAAAACAAGGAACAGGCTAAGGCAGAAATTGCGGCCTACCTTGGGCAGGTGCAGCAACTTACAGCCGAAAAATCTAGCCTAGCGGAAGCATTAAAAGAACAGGAAGCCAGGGAAGCAGCTCAGGAAGCTAAACTCAGTGCCGATCTTCAAGCATTCACCGAAACACTGACCCTTCAGCAACAGCAGGCCAGCGCAGATCTGGCTGAGGCTGAGCAAAAGTCCAGGGAAGCGATCGCCCAGCTCAGAAGTCAGCTAGAGGCGGAATTGGAAGCGGAGTTGGAGACTAAATTTAAGGCTAAATTTGAGGCTAAATTTGAAGCTGATTTAGAGGCTCAGTTAGCCACTCAGTTAGCCACTCAGCTAGAAACCCAAAGAAAGGCGTTCGAGACTGTACAGGCAAAAAGCATTGCGGAGTTTGAGGAGCAACAGCAGCAATTTGAAGAACAGCAGCGGCAGATTGAAGCGCTGCAAACCCAGCTTCAAGCGCTCACCCAAGCGAAGCAGGCACTTGAAGCGGCGCAGCAGGAGCACCTTACCCTTGACGAACAGCAGTCTCTTGCTTTTGAGCAGCAAAAGCAGCAGCTCGAATCTCTGAACAAACTGCTCAAGACCAGCCAACAAGAGCGCGCCACGGTTCAAAAACAGGTCGAAACTCTAACCCAAGAGCGCGATCGCCTCCAGCAAAGCGCCCAGCAAACCAAACAGTCCCTCAACGATCTTCAGCAACAGCTTCAGGCTACCGCCCAGCAAAAAACGGCGCTAGAACTGGCACTAAAAGAAGCGCTACAAGAGGCGCAAGAAACGATCGCGTCCACCGCCCAGGCTCAAACCCAGCGCCAAGAGCAGGCCGCAGCAGAGCTAGACGCCCTCCGCAAGCAAGTACAAACCCTGGAAGCAAGTTTAGCGGCCGCTGTGCCAGAGCAAGAACGGCTTCAGCAAGCCTACAGCAGCCTCACCCAAGAAAAAGAACAGCTCACCCAGACCCTAGCAACGGCCCAGGTAGAGTTAGATGCTGCCCAACAGCAGCGCGATCGCCTTCAGCAGCAGCTAGATACACTAGCCCAAGAGCGCGATCGTCTTACTCAGTCCCTCAAGGACGCTCAAAGTACAGTCACCACACTTCAAACCGCACTCGACCAGCGAGAAGCCGAACCAGTCCCCAATTCAGAGCCCATCGTCAACTCCGAACCTGATCCAGAATGGTTGCAAAACTTTGAAACGCTTCAGCAAGAGCGCGACCAAATGCAGCAAGAGCTAGAGGTTGCCAGCCAAGTTGTCACTGGACTGGAGCAGGATATTACCCAACTCCAGCAAGAAAAAGCTCAGCTCACCGAGGCCATGAAAATGGCAAAAGGTGTGGTGTCATTTTTACAGCAGCAGGTGCAGGACTTAACGACCCAACAGCCGTCCGCATCCCCCTCACCGTCTCCTGCCCCACCAACTTCCGCAAAAACTCCTTCCGAAATCCAGCCAGACTCCCACGCAGAATCCTCGATACACCCTCTAACACCCCCCCCGTCAAACAAAGGAACGCCCCTAGAATCTCCTTCAGGCCAGGAAGTCTCTGCCCCTAGCCAGCCTACTCCCGTAGCAGCTTCTAGCCTAGAAGGGAAAACCTTTGTCATCACGGGCAAGCTAGAAAGCCTCAGCTACGATCGCGTCAAAGAACTGATCGCAGCGGCTGGGGGACGCATCAATGAAAAACCAAGCGCTAAAACCAGCTATTTTGTAGTGGGGAAAAATCCGGGAAACAAGCTGCAAAAGGCTGAAAAGTACGGCATCCCTCAACTAACTGAAGCGCAGCTTTTAGAGCTACTTGGCCAATAGCGTGGCCAATAACGTGACCAATAGTGCAGTGATTTAGACAGAAGGTTGCGGCTTGTAACAGTGAACCGATGGCTGATCAGTCACGGAACAAGACCCAGTAAAGTGTTGTTAGCGTATATTCCTTGTGCATTTCTTTAGCACCGTACTGGGAGATTCTGACAATGTTGAACGCTCTTCTGGGTTGGATAGTTGGCTTTGGCAGTCTAGGGTTTTACCTGGCGGGCTTTTTACTTCCAGAGGTGCGGCGCAAAAATGATGCGATTTGGAGCGGTATCGGCATACTCTATGCCCTCACGCTGTTGACCAATGGCGATGCCACTGCGGGGCTATTATTAGGACAAATCGCCAGCGCAACCCTCATTGGCTGGTTTGGTTGGCAGATTCTTCAGCAACGTCGAGCGCTGACTTCCGATGCCCCCCTAACGACGATTCCAAATAGCGTCCAGGATGTTTTTCCGTTTCTAAAACAAGGTTGGGGAAGGCTGGTTAAAACCTACTCATCCTCGGAGCCTAGATCGGAATCTGGCTCTGATCTGGGCTCCAATCCAGACAGTGAGGATATCTTGGCCATTGGCGTCAAAGCACTCTTGGCCGCGCTGGGTAGTGATGGAACATCATCAGGTGCTGAAATAGATCTGCCTGACCGTTTTAATGTGGAGACGACTGCAGAGACGACTCAGGTCAGTGTGGATTCAGCGCCTGTAGATTTAGTGCCTGCAATAACGGCTGACTCTAATCCAGATGAGGATGATGCGTGGGGAGAGGATTTACCGAGTGTCTCTCCAGAAATACCGGCTGATTCTGCCGTCGAACCTCACCCTTCAACGCCTGAATCTACTGATCTGCCAGAGGCTGAGCTACCAGAGGCGGAGTTATCAGAGGCTGAGCTACCAGAGGCAGAGTTATCAGAGGCTGAGCAACCAGAAGAAGCTGAGTCACTGAGCGATCGCGCACCAGAACCCGTAGAAAGCGGCTCTGAAGTCGGAGAAACACTCGTTTCTGATGTTGTCAGTGAGACAATCCCTCCGGAGAGTCCTGATGCCCCATCCATCCCTGAAGAAGCGATCGCGCCATCATCATCAGAGCCGGACACGATAGTAGAGTCTAGTACAGAGCATAGCCCACACCCCTCAGAGCATTCAGACCATAAAGTAGATCAAGGCGAAGAAGAAGACTGGCCACCGAAAGATGAAACGATCTAGAAAATTTAATCTAGAAAATTTAATCTAGAAAACTTATAGAATCGCTAAAGTTTGGTGGATTTAGGGTTAGGCGCTGGAGAAAGCTACAGGAAATCCTGCTTCGGCATAGCGTTGAGAACACTAATTTAACGTGAGTTCGACAAAAAACAATCGCCCCTCATCTTCCCACCCTCCTGCTCTCTAGGGAGAAGAAGGGGCAATTCAAAATGGAGCTTCTTAAGCCCCTCTCCCAAAGGCGAGGGGTTTGGGGTGAGGGGCTTAAGAAGCTCCATCGAATTCACGCCTACTTTATGACGTATTCCGTGTCGCTTTTTGACAACGCTACTCCATTTCTGGCTTCAACGACAAAGCAGTTATTTGTCCCCTGACTTCCAGTCAGGATTGCAAAGGCTCCAAGATTATTGCCGTCATAAATTTGTTGCTGTGAATTTGCATCTCCTTCAATCGCTCGATACACCTTAAAGTTAGTGCCGCTGCTGTACCCAGTCCATGACCAAGCTAGGTCAACCGTATCAGGAGCGTTCACTTTGGTAGACGGGCGCACTAGTGAGAGCTGGAGTGCGGGACGTGCGGTCATTGGCCGCGACAAGGCTGAACTACTTAATCGACGGACTTGGGAACCCACCACATTGCTCTGAAACAACAAATCAACCTGCGCGCCATCCACACAGGCTCTAAAACCCTCTGCACCGGTCAAGACGGCGGGTGAGGGACAGTTTTGGGAGCTGTCGGCATGGTGGTTGAGATGGCGTCAATGAGGGTATCGCTACTCACGGGGCTACTGCATGGATTAATCACACCGTTGCTTTGGGGAATACGGCCATATCGCGTCACTGACCTTGGCCCAAGCCAGCCTTGGATGCTAGGGCGGACGTCGTAAACGACCTGATCGTAATCGGTGGGAGTCGGGGGCGCTTGTCCTGCGTTGGGGCCACCTGCAGGACAGATCCCAGGGGCCTGAACCTCAATGGGGATTTCTAGGTAGAGGGCGATCGCGCCGAAGTTCCCCAGTTGAGCAGAACCCAGACCAGCATTCTGGACGACGGCTGCTAGGCTGGTGGTGGCGCTGGCGGATAGGCTGTTGGTGCGATTAATAGACTCTGCCATCCGAATTTCGTTGGTTACAAAATCAAAGGCTCGATTCAGTTCTGTGCGTCGGGCAGTTCTAGCTTCAGCAGTCTTGGTTGCGTTGAGCGCAGACATCAAGCCATTTCCCACAATCAAAATGACGATGGTTGTAATCACGGTTGAAGTGAGTAGCTCAATCAGCGACAACCCCGCTGTTGACGAAGGGTGCAAGCGCGGTCGTGAGGAGAGTCCTGGACGCCATTTCCCTGAGCGCGCTGGATATCGCACTGTCCTGGGCAATCGCGATCGCCACCCTAAACGCTGAAGAAACTGAGACAGCCTAAGCATCATTGTTTATTCCACTCCAGTGCGGTGCAAACGCCTGTCTTTGTGATTGACTCAGGGTCAGTGTCCCCCACATAGTTTCCGACGCGAGTTAACCCCAAGGTGCTCGAAATTGCAATGCACTTTTTCTTAAGGTTGTTCCGCTCTTGAATAAACGCAACAATTTTGCCGCTTGCATCCCGACTGGTGCTGGTCGCTAGTCCCTGCACCGTGAATTCAGCGCCGCCCAGGACGCCATACCGAATGTCAATACCATCTGCTGGATTCCCACTGGTACTGGCAATATTCGTCGCCATGGCCACCTTCTCTGGTAAATCCGGCTCTCCAGAGGCTAGACAGGTGCCCGTAACCGTGTTTTTGGTGATAGCGGGAGTTGCCGATGGGCTCGTAGTATTACTGCCAGGAGTACTGGTGTCATTATTTTTACTGTGACCGTATGCATTGCCGTTGCCCTTCCCAGAATTCACGCCCACATCCACAATTCCCGTATTAGCGTCAATGTTAAGTCCACTCTGGGAGCCGCTAGATGATCCAGAATTATTGCCTGAGGTTGAAGCGAGCTGGAGCGTGACGGTACAGACCTGAGTGCCCCGAATGGCCTGTCTCTGGGTGGACTGAAGCGCCGTGCGTACCTCCACAATGGTGCGGTCAACTTTCACACCGTCCATCATCGACATCACACTGGGTGCAGTTATCGCCGACAACACGCCCACCACTAGGATGATGACCAATGTTTCAATGAGGGTAAAGCCAAGCGGTCTTAGTCCTTGCGGCCCTAGTCTTTGCGGCCCTAGTCTTTGTCCTAGCCGCTGCCTCAAAGGTTTGATGCTTCTGCGATTTTTGCGCTTCCAAAATGCCACAGACCTTTTACTCGCTAATGTCCCACCTTTTAGCGTGCCCTTGGAAATAAGCAATACGTCTTTATTTTAGAAATATTTTGTAAACGGAGAATATTCGATTCAGTTCTTTTTCCAGCTCTTTTGTCCAGCTCTTTTGCGCCACTATCTCTATTCATTTGCTAGATGAAAGTTCAGCCCAAGCTCCCCTCGCGTTTAAGCAAGGAAATTAGAGGGGGAGTGCTGGAGTTGTCCGTTCGGATCTCGACCTTATCTCTTTCTAGAGACCCCTGAGAGCGGTCGTTTTAGGCGCTCAGATTCCTATCGCTGACTTTTTGAATGTCGATTACTGTGACCGATATTCCTAAAAGCTTTATAGAGACTGTAATGCCGGTACTCTATTGATCCCCTCCAGGGTAAATGGTTAAAGTCGAGTGAGTTATTGCGCACAATCAACTTTTAGAAAATGATGGTCTAGTTCTGAGGTTCTCCCAGAATAATCATGGAGCCAGTCAGCTCCTTGATGGCCTGAGTGGTCACGTCGCTGACGGCGAAGCCAGCGGTTGTGCGCTGCCGAACAGCGTGCAAAATAACCAAATCAAAGTTGTTGGACTCTTGGACGATCGCCTTCACAATATCGTCTTGAACGATGGTTTGCACCTTAACAGCCGAGTTGGCGGTTATTTCATAAAGCTGGGCTTCAACCTGGGCAATCTGGGCAGCCGGAACCCTGCGAGTACAAACATACAGAAGCGTAACGCTTGCTTGACGGGTGGTCGCTAAAATCTGAGCAAACTGTATGGTGTGGAGGGTCTGCTGGGTAAGGCTGTCCACAGGCACTAAAATCCGCTCGATGGTCGTGGGGCTACTCAAGAGGCGGGTGACGGCCACAGGGCAGTGAGATGACCAAAAAACGCTATCAATCACGTTGCCAAACAATCTGGCTCGGAGGCCAAAAGTCCGGCTCCAGCCCATCACAATGAGATTTGCATTCTCTTCTCGGCTGGCACGACTAATGCCCAGGGCAACATCATCATCAATGCGCACTTTAGCCCAAGTGGGTACGCCAAATTCTTGAGCGATGGTGGATGCCCCCTGGAGGAGCTGCTGGCTTTGACCCAGAACTTCTTCGATCTGTGGATCGTCCATGTGGATATGGGAGCGCGCGATCGCCAAGGGAATGACTTGTCCCGCGCTATGTTTAGCAATTAATGCCGCCAGCTCAATCATGTAGCGCTGAGTCTGAGGGTTATAGAGCGGCACCACGACCGTAAAGGGAAGCTGCGATCGCGGGGTTGAATCATGGGCTTGACCTTCCCACTGTTTCAGAAGCGACTCTTCTTCCGTCGCGGTTTGTGCCAACGGCAGTAAACTAGCAACCCGCGCCGTAATCAGCGGCCCCGCCACCGATGTCACCACCATCAGCACAATGACGCTGTTCAGCACATCTTCATTCACCAGTCGTTCCCCAGCAGGATTTAGCGCTTGGTAGGCCACCAGCGTGGCCGCTAGGGTTGCCGCCACCTGGGGCAAAGACAGCGACCACATCGTTAATAGCTCATTGCGGGAATAGCGATACAAGAGCTTGGCCAATAGCGCCGCCACAAACTTACTGCCAATGAGCCCAGCCACAATGGCGATCGTGAGGCCAATGGAACTGAGGGTTTTGATAAATGCAGGCAGATCAATCAAAAGCCCCATATCAATAAAAAAGCAGGGAATAAACAGCACACTGCCGACAAACTCCACCTTTTCACGACTGGGGCTGCGGCCCAAGACATCATTGACTGCTAACCCTGCCAAAAAGGCTCCCACAATTTTTTCAACCCCCACCACCTGCGCCCCCACCGATGCCACAAAGAGCGCCAGCAAAATGAACAAAAACTGTTTTCCCTCTTGTTCGCCAGAGCGTCGGAAAAACGCTTTGCCTGCCCAGTCAAAGCCAAACAGCACCGTAGCCGAATAGAGCATTAACCCCAGCAGCAATGAGGCGAGGCTCAAAAGTGTAAACTCGCCCTGATGAATACCAACACAGACTGCCAACACCAAAAGTGCCCCAGTGTCGGTAAAAATTGTTGCGCCAATGGTCACCGTCACGGCTTCGTTGTTCACAACACCCAATCGGCTCACAATGGGGTAGGCCAGCAGCGTATGGGAGGCCAGTAGTGAGCCAATCAGTAAAGAAGCATTCCAGCTAAAGCCAAAAACCTGTCCAATGGCAATCCCCGTGACAAGAGGAACAATAAACGTCAGTAGCCCAAACCCAATGGAGCGATTTTTCGTTTTACGAAACTGCGCTAGGTCAATTTCTAACCCCGCCACAAACATAAGGTAGATTTTGCCAACCTCTGACAGCAGCTTGACCGTCTCAGAATCGTGGTCGAGGAGCTTGAGGCCGCTTTGCCCCAGTAGCACCCCTGCAATAATTAAGCCAATTAAGCCTGGTAATCGCAGCTTTTCAAAAACAGGCGGGACGATCAGGATAGTTGCAATGAGAATCGTAAAGGCGACGATAGGGCTTTCGATAGACACTTCAGGATCCTCTCGTTGCTGGCATCTGGAAAATTATTTAATTGGTAAGGCAAGTTTATTGTTTTACCAATTAACTTAAAGGTTTCTAACGCCAAGGTTTCTAACACCCTGCATGAGATTCCCTTGATTTCCGTGCGCTTGGGGAAGCGTATCAAGCCTTTGGTTTAACCAACTCTATCGATTCAGTAACCTTAAGTGTCTGAAGCCTTGAGCGCAAAAATCTTTTGCAGCACATCAGAAACCACCCGATCTGGTGTTGAAGCCCCAGAGGTAATTCCAATGGTCAGCATCCCCTCAGGAAGCCACGGTGCAACCGTCGTGAGCGGTTGATTCAGGGGTTTATGTTCAACCTGGTTGCCAGGGCCGATTCGGTCGGCACTATCGATGTGGTAAGACGGAATACTGCGCTCAACGGAGATCTCTTGCAGGTGGGTGGTATTAGAAGAGTTATAGCCACCAATGACCACCATTAGATCTAAAGGTTCTTCAACCAGGTCAAACATGGCATCCTGGCGCTCTTGGGTGGCGTCGCAAATGGTATTAAAGCTCATGAAGTGGTTATTGAGGGCGGCGGGGCCATACTTACGCATCATGGTGCGCTCAAACAGTTTGCCAATCTGCTCGGTTTCGCCCTTCAGCATGGTGGTTTGGTTGGCAACGCCAATGCTGGTGAGGTGGAGTTCTGGGTCAAACCCTTCTGAGTGGGCGTGCTTGAACTTTTCTAGAAATTCAGCTTTGCGCACTTGGCGATCGCCCTCTGTTTCACCGGGGTCTAGGATATAGCGGCAGACATATTCAGCTTCTTCAAGGTTGAGCACCACGAGATAAATTCCGGCAAAGGAGCTAGTGGCGATGGTTTCTTCGTGCTGATACTTGCCATGAATAATGGAGGTATAGGCGCTTTTTTTATGCTTTTCAACGCTATTCCAGACCTTAGAAACCCAAGGACAGGTCGTATCCATAATCGTGCAGCCTTTCTGGGTGAGGAGCTGCATTTCCTGGACGCTAGCACCAAAGGCAGGCAGAATCACCACGTCACTGCCTTCCACCACTGAAAAATCTTTCTCGCCCTGCCCATTGACCCCAATAAACTGAACATCCATTTCCTTGAGGTTGGCGTTTACAGAGGGGTTATGGATAATTTCGTTGGTAATCCAGATGCGCTCGTTGGGGTACTGCTGTCGGGTTTCGTAGGCCAGGGCGATCGCCCGCTCTACCCCCCAGCAAAACCCAAAAGACTCCGCCAACCGAATAGTGACCTTGCCCTCAGTCCAGGTGTAGCCATTGTCTCGAATTTTCTGAATCAGGCTGCTTTTGTACTCAGAATCCAGCAGCGGAGAGACGATCTCCTCATGACCAAAGCCCTTGCGATGATACTGTTCTGATTGATTCAGGGAGCGCTTGAAGGTTTTGGTATCCATAGGTATTGGGTTGCGTGCCAGTTTAGTTGAGTGTAGAGGTTGAGTGTAAAGATTGGGTATCAAGATTGGGTATCACGGCTGGGGCTAGAGCCTACTCTTGGATTTTTAATTCATGGAGATTCCAGAGTGAGCCGCCCAACGCCGAGTATTTTACATTCTGCACGCGATCGCGCACAGCCGAAAAAGATAAGGGCTGAATCATATAGATAAAGGGCAAATATTCTTGGACGAGGGTTTGTGCCTCGACATAGATTGCCTTCCGCTTGGTTTCATCTAGCTCCTGAGCGCCCTTAATATAGAGGCTGCTGATCTGGCGCTCCCAGTCTGCAACCTGCCATCCTTCAATGGGAGGCTGGCCCGGCTTGGGCCCTTGGTTAAAGACATGTAACCCCCCATCCACCGCCCAAATATTAAAGCTATTGTTGGGCTCTACCCCAGAGCCACCAAAGCCTAGGAGCAGACAGTCCCACTCTTTAGAATTATCCAGCTTATCAACCAGGGCATTAAAGGCCATCGGATTAAAGTCTAGCTGAATGCCAATGGCTCCAAAGTCTTGCTTGAGCTGAGACCCCATCGCCTCTCGAATTTTATTCCCCGCATTGGTAATCAACGAAAATCGGACGCGGTTGCCCTCAGCATCCTGGAGTTCTCCGCTGGGGCTGTACTTAAAACCAGCGCTGAGCAAAAGTTCCTTCGCTTTTTCGGGGCTGTAGTCGAAGGTGGGAAGTCCATCCTTGGGAGAATAG
Source organism: Thermosynechococcaceae cyanobacterium MS004 (assembly GCA_022402525.1). Taxonomy (GTDB): domain Bacteria; phylum Cyanobacteriota; class Cyanobacteriia; order Thermosynechococcales; family Thermosynechococcaceae; genus JAAURS01. Next base: position 52,984 of record JAKRSB010000112.1, on the reverse strand, counting down.
TAATAGGGACTTTGGACTGGAATAATGGAATGCTGAAAGTCCCCCAGCCCTTGATAGATGTTATTAAGCATCTGCTGGCGATTTATACTGTGGGCGATCGCCCGTCGAAATTCCAGGGTATTAAACCACTTTGACTTAATGGGGTCTACAAAGGGTTTTCCATCCTTACGTTTGCCCTGATTCAGATTAAAGGAAATATAGGACGTGGTGAGGGAAGGGCCACCGCTGTAGATTTTGAACCCTCGCGCCTCTTCCTCGCGCTTCAGCAGTGAAAAATAATCCGGTGTCACCGCCGTTACGTCAATCCCGCCAGAGCGAAACTGTAGCAAATTGGTATCCGTAGACTCCACCACCTGAATCACAATACGCTCAATATAGGGCTGGGGTTCTCCCTGGGAGCCTTTGCGCCAGTAGTAAGGATTGCGCCGTAGAATCACCCGCTCCCCAATCCGGTAGCTCTCAATCGTGTAAGGCCCCGGCACCACAATGTTAGACAGGGGCTGGGTATTGGTGCCCCACACGGAGAGAAAATTAGGCTGACCTTGGGAGTCCTTGGTTTTAATAGACTCTTCTAGAATATGCTTCGGCAAAATACCGGCTCCGGTCACCCGCAAAAACGGGGCAAAGGGCTCTGGAATCGAAAACTCAACTCGGCGATCGTCCAGCTTGCGGACAGTCGGCAGCGCCCCAGACTCGCCAATGCGCAGCACATCTCTGAAGTCCGTGGGAATGGCTTTATTCAGGTAGATGTCGTTGTAGGTAAACAGCACATCATCCACCGTCAGCGGCTGACCATCCGACCATTTCAGGTTGTCTTTGAGGGTATAGGTAATGCGTTTGCCATCGGGCGAAATCTCCCAAGACTTTGCCAGGGCTGGCTCCACCTCCCCCGTCAGGCCATTTTCCGTAATCAGCCCCTCCCCAATCAGGGGCAGCACGTCATTACTTTCTTGGCTCAGCACCGCATTAAAGGTTTTGGGGTCACTCAAGCTGCTCAGCACAAGCTGCGGCACCTGGGCGCTGGCAACCTTAAGCTGAAAGACTTGGCAACCGCTCAGAGTGCCCAGCGCAAAACAGCTCACCACAATCCAGACCAGCCAGCGGCGAAAATGCGCAACGAGAGCTTTGGGCATTGACTTCTCTCCTCAACTGTAGCTAGCTTAGTTCAGATAGCCATGCAGCTGACCATTCAAAGGGCAAATCAAACGGCAAATCAAACGGCAAACCTACGAGAGCAATCATCACGGCTTTAGCCAGTTTAATGGGATCTGTTAAGCTTATTGACGCACTGACCACACCTATAGAGCAGCCTCATTCAACGTCAGCCCATCCAACACCCTCCAACGCTTGTCTACCCCTTCCCACGCATCCCATTCTACCCACCATCCCTTGCCGAGTGGCTCGATTTTGCAGAGTCCAGGGAGCCAGTTTCGGTATCGTATTATTGGCCCATGCTGCAGACTATTTGACAGAGAACAACTGCCTTGGCCCTGCTGTCGTCTCCAGTGGCGCAGCAAAGAACCAAGCTGGCGGCGCATTGGAGCCAGGTTTATTCCAGATATGTCAGCCAAGCGCTGCCCGTCCTATAGCGTTGAGCTGATGGGTTACGGTACAGCCCCTGAGCCAACTATTTTGACGCTTTACATGACTCGTCTGACACCAGAGCAGCAGAGCTGGTGGTACAGTCGCCAGCGGTTGACTGAGGCGCAGAACACTGAAGTATCACTGATTGAGGTGCCTCTGAATCAGATGAATTGATTGTGGTGATGTTGTGGTGATGTTGTGGTGATCTTATTCAGAATTAATTCTGCTAAAACAGCTGCCACTGAGCCGTCTGAAACATTTTTAGCTGCTGTAGACGGCTGATAAAAAACTTCTCGTCCAGGCGGCTACCGCTGTGAACCTTTGCCGCTTCTAGGCTAATACTCCAGCTCCAGATGTGGGCCGTCTGGGTGAAGGGCTGGAGAGATTCTATTTCCTGCTGAGTTAAGGGCAAAATCGACTGATAGGCATCTAAAAAGGCATCCCGAACCTTCCGCGCAATGCCGGTACGCATTGAAATTTGCAAAAACTTAGCGACTTCAAAAGCGCGCCATCCATAGCCACATTGATCAAAGTCAAAGAGCGTGAGCTGATCGTCTTCTGTAAAGTGGACGTTCCCGCTGTGGGGGTCTCCCCAACAGATCACCCAGTGGGGAAAGGTTTTGGGCAAGTCTGCCAAGCTATCTTTAATGTCAGCGACCAGCCGTCTCAGATAGGCTAAGTCCTCAGAACGGAAGCGCAGGTGCGGTTCAATGACGCCCAAAGATTCGTCCAGCAAATACTCCAAGGACAGGGGCTGACGCTGGGCAGCACACTGAAAGTCTTTGGCGGTGCGATGCATCTTGGCGATCGTCTCGCCTAGCTTTTTGCTTTGCTCAAGACTCAGATCCCCAACGGGTACCCGGCCTTGGGCGTAGGTAAACAGCGAGGCGTAGCGTAGGCCTTCTGGCGCAAAAATTTCAACGGATAGCTCACCGTTTCTGGTTCTCAGGGGAACCGCAACGGGCATCCCGCGCTGTCTGAGGTAGTCCAGCAGCTCTACTTCAAAATCAATATCCGCTTTACTACGCCAGTGTGCATGGGAAATCCGCAGGACGTACTTAGCAGAGAGCGTCTCGACAAGGTAAATATCGCTTAGCCCACGATTCCAGAACTCACAGCGCACCACTGGGCCAATGCGAAACATGGGAAGGAGCTGTCGCCGCAGTGCCGCACAGTCTAGGGTGGAATAGGAAACGGGAAAGGATACTTGGGTCAACATGAGTTCCTAGTTCATCGTCCCCACGCATCATCCCTAAAAGTCTGATGGAGGAGTTCGGGAAGGGTCGAAAGTCTGTCTGTCAAAGGGCTGTTGGAGCTGCACCTACCTACCTCAAGGCTCATCATATAAGTTGTAAAGTTTGTAAACTGTATCCAAGCAGGCAAAAATAACACGGCTTTTGTCAGGATGCCCTTTTCGAGGCTGAGGTTGCGACTTCAATGGGTTTTGTTGAATGGGTTTTGTTAAATGGGTCTTGCTAGACTTGCATTTTGTCTTGTTGCATCCTGTCTTTCTGCGTCGTGTCATAGATACGCCAAGCTTCCGAGGCTATATGTTTAGGGATATATCATGAGCGATCTTCTCCAGGTGCCAGAGAATATTACGTTTGAGGGAGCGATCGCCCTCACCCAATCACTTCTAGATCAGGTAGAGCAGGGGCGGCTAGGGCAGCCCCTTGGCGAGACGGTTTCTAAACTACTGGCAACGCCCAATGGGGCGCGCGGCTTTTTTGTGGCCTATCTCACCGATCGTCGTCCCCTCGCTGACCAACCGGAGCCTGAACTCATTGATGCCCTCAAGTCTTCGCCAAGTACCGTTTCGGAACTGCTTGTCAAAAATCTAGCCATGTCTACGGCGATGGCGCTTACCCACCAGCGCAATGACCAGGCTGACCAAGCCCAGCAGTCGCTTCAGGTGAGCCGTCGTAGCGCTGAGCTGATTCAGAAGGTGGGAGGCGATCGCCTGCGCCAGGAGGCTCATTCACTTTGGCAGAGTGCAACTCGGCAGGGTGCAACTCGGCAGGGTGCGACTTGGCAGAGCGCGACTTGGCAGGGTGCGACAGACTCGACCGAGCCCTATAAAGAGTTTCTGGAAAAATGGGGTTACGATGCGGAGCAAAAGACCGCGATCGCCGCTCGTCTGGAAGGTTTGCTCTTTCAAGGCGAGGTGTCTTAGTCCCTGTCTTGTCTATCGCAAGGGAGGAGGCAAGGCCGTGAGGCAGCAATCGTGATTTCCAAGTGGTTTCCAAGTGATTCCCAAGTGATTCCCAAGTGATTCCCAAGGCCAAGCGATCGCATCTGCGGAGCAGTATTTTTCAGACGGTTTTCCTGTGATATTGTAGATAGGCGCTAGGGGGCGTGGCGGAATGGTAGACGCTACGGACTTAAAATCCGTTGACCGTAAGGTCGTATGGGTTCAAGTCCCTTCGCCCCCATTTTGATAGATCTGGATAAATCGGTTCTTTATATCTAAAGAGCCGATTTTTTGTGGAACAAATCCTTCAGCATGAGTCGTAGAGCGGCGCGCCAATGGAGAGGCGGCGCGGCCAAGAAGGGAACCAGAGTTTGAGAGGAAAGGACTGAGTAGTGGGGCCGCTGGGCGGGCGTGGGATAGTCCGCTGTGGTGATGGGCAGCACGTGCTCAACCTGGAGCGGAATCCCTAGGGCTTGGGCTTCTTCAAAAATGGCGATCGCAAAGTCGTACCAGCTTGCCGCACCACTATTGGTGAAGTGATAGATTCCGGTGGGGGCGGCTTTTGCTTCCGGGGATAGGGTATCAATCAAATCGGAAATGGCTTCGGCAATGGACTGTGCCCAGGTGGGCGTCCCAATTTGATCCGCGACGACCTTCAGCACGGGGCGATCTGCCCCAAGGCGCAGCATGGTTTTGACAAAGCTTCCTTTTCCGTACACTCCGTAAACCCAGGCGGTTCGCAAAATCCAGTAGCGACCGCAGTGGGACTGGATGGCCTGCTCTCCAGCCAGCTTGGAACACCCATAGACACTCACGGGAGAGGTGGGGTCGGTGGGTTGATAGGGGGCACCGCTCGTGCCGTCAAAGACGTAGTCCGTTGAGATATGAATGAGCTGGGCGTCTAGGGTGTGGGCAATTTTAGCGAGGGCTTCAGGGGCGATCGCGTTGATAGTGTGGGCAAGTTCTGGCTCAGACTCGGCTTTGTCAACGGCGGTATAGGCAGCGGCGTTGACAATGACAGTGGGTGCCAGGGGCAGGAGTTTTTCGGCGAGGGTTTCTGGCTGGCTAAGATCCAGAGACTGGCGGTTGAAGGGGTACACTTCACCAAGCGATTGAAGACGGTGCTGAAGCTCTTGGCCAACCTGCCCATCTGCGCCAATGAGAGCAATTTTAGGGGCAATTTTAGAAACAATTTTAGGGATGGTGCTGTCGGTGCTGTCCTGTGTCATGCTGCCTTTCTTCCTGCTGAGAGCGAAGCGTTGCTAAACCCAATCATCTAAACCCAATCATCTAGACCCAATTATCTAAATGATTCAACCAGTCAATCATGAATGCATTGACAACATCAGGACGCTCATCGTGGGGACAATGTCCGGTTTCAGGAATGGGAATAATCTGCACCGCCTTTCCCTCGGCAGAGGTACTCCATTCCTGAAAGATATGACTGCCCTGAATGGGAGTCCACGGGTCAGCCTCCCCCCAAAGGACCAGGAGGGGATGATGAATCTTAGGGAGTAGCTCGGAAATTCGAGGCCCAGGAGGGGCACCCAGAATGGAGGCAAACACCTTTTGGGCTTTGCGATCGCAGGTTGGCTCATAGATTAGCTCCACCAGTTCGTCCGTGATGGCGGCTTTATTGCCGTAGACCTGCCGGAGCGTATTGCGGATGCGGTGCTTTTTACGAACCTGCGAAAATAGGAACCTTCCTGTGATTGGGTTTTGAACCAGGGCGGCAAAAAGACCCATCACGGCGCGGAGGGGAGCATTCAGTTCTTCAGGACGGTGGTTGAGTCCCCCTGCCACATTCAGCACAATGCCGCCCGCCACAATATCAGGGTGATAGGCCAACACCATCAGACTCAAGAGCGCTCCAATGGAATTGCCGACCACCACCATGGGCTGTTTGATATGAGCCTGCCAAAAGTCATGAATGAGTTCCTGCCATAGCTCCAGGGAATAGTCCAGGGCCGGCTTCTCCGAGGCACCAAAGCCGAGTAAGTCGATCGCAAAGACGCGATAGCCTTGGGCGGCTAAAACTGGAATATTGTTGCGCCAGTGGGCATGGGTGGCTCCAAATCCGTGGATCAAGAAAAGAGGCTTCCCGACGCCGTTCACCGTATAGCAAATATCAAAGCCCCGCCACTGCCAGAACAATCGGGGTAAGCCTTGGGGCACAGGGGGATGCAAAGGCGCTTGGCAAGGGGCTGGGGAAGAATCTGAAACCGCTACAACTTCTGTCATGGAGGTGAGAGTGCATTACTCAATAACGTCAAACAGAAAAATCAAAAAAAATCAAAAAAAATTAACAAAAAAGCAGTAAAAAACGAGAGGCGCTCAAAGACACCTCTCGTCTCATTATGAGTGGAAACCGGACTATCGGGGGATAGCTGGCGCAATTAGTGCGCTAGAAAGTCCTGCGCTAGAGAACCCTGCGCTAGAAAATGTGGGGCTATAGGCAGAAAGCACACCTTGGGCCTGAAGCTGATGCGGTTCAAGGGGCTGCTGGGCGATCGCCTCTAGGGACTTTGCCTGCGCCACTCGCGTAATGGACTCCTGAACCTCAGCGGCCACGGCTACGGTCTTTACATCGTAGGTTTGCGTTACAAACTTAGGGTATAGACCCACCGCAATAATGGGGACAATCATGCTGACTGCAATAAAGACCTCGCGGGGATTCGCATCCATCCAGGGGGCGATCGCCTGTTCCGGCAGGGAAGACTGACCGTAGAAAACACGGCGCAGCATGGACAGCAGGTAGACGGGCGTTAAAATCAAGCCCACCGCAGCCAGCAACGTAATGAGCACCTTAAAGGCAACACTGTAGACAGGGCTGGTCGCCACGCTCAGGAAAATGGTCAGCTCACTCACAAAACCGCTCATGCCAGGGAGTGCCAGTGAGGCCATTGTCCCGACGGTAAAGAGGGCAAAGACGATAGGCATTGCCTTTGCGACCCCACCCATCTTGGCAATAATGAGCGTGTGGGTGCGCTCGTAGGTGACGCCAGCCAAAAAGAACAGCGCTGAGGCTATCAGCCCGTGGGAAATCATTTGCAAGACCGCACCGTTGAAGCCCACTTCTGTTAAGGCGGCAATCCCAATGAGCACAAAGCCCATGTGGGAAATCGACGAGCAGGCCAAACAGCGCTTCAGGTTTTGTTGGCTGAAGGCATTCAGCGCGCCGTAGACAATATTCACCACCCCTAAGACAGCCAGTACAGGCGCGAGGTAAACATGGGCATTGGGCAGCATTTCAATGTTCATGCGCATGAGCCCATACCCCCCCATCTTGAGGAGCACTCCAGCCAAAATCATGGAGACAGGGGCAGAGGCTTCGCCGTGGGCATCCGGAAGCCAGGTGTGAAAGGGAAAAATCGGCAGTTTGACACCAAAAGCTATCAGAAAGGCCGCATAGGTCAGTAGCTCAAAGGTCAGAGAATAGTGCTTCTGAGCGAGAGTCGCCATATCAAAGGAGAAGGTGTCTCCATAGAAGGCCATCGCCAATCCAGCCAGCAAAATGAAGATAGAGGCAAAGGCCGTATATAAAATAAATTTGGTCGCAGCATAAAATCGCTGAGGGCCGCCCCAGATCGAAATCAGCAGGTAAACCGGAACCAGCTCCAGCTCCCAAATAATAAAAAACAAAAGCATATCCTGCGCTGCAAAGACCCCAAGCTGGGCGCTGTAGAGCAGCAGCATTAGTCCATAAAAAAGTTTCGGCTTTTGGGTGACGTTCCAGGCTGCAAAAATGGCCATCGTATTCACAAAGCCCGTCAGCACAATCAGCGGCATGGACAGCCCATCCACACCAACTGACCAGTTGAGGCCGAGCTGGGGCACCCAGGCATACTGCTCAGTCAGCTGTAGTGCGGAGCTAGAAATATCGTAGTGCGTCCAAAACGTCCAGACGGTGAGGGCAAAATCTAAGAAACCCACGCCTAAGGCGTACCACCGCAGCGTTTTTCCATTTTGATCGGGAATTAACGGAACCAGTAAAGCGGCGATCGCCGGAAGGGCGATTAGGGTGGTTAACCAGGGAAAGTGATCAGTCATTATCAAAACCCACTAGGGCAAAACGCTTAAAAAAAGGTGCGAGTCGTAACGTTTTGTGACAGCTTTTGCTGTTCAACCTTACGCACATGCGCTGCTATGACTGCCCTGCCAAAACCGCTATTGCTTAGAAGATCCTGACGTTTAGAGCAAGACATAGTCTACTCATTTAGGAATATTTACCTAATATACCCCCATTGCGAATTGTTAAGCACTTTGTCAAGTCTAAATTTATTCAATAGATTTTGGACTTTTCCAGAAAAGTCATGCTGAAACCAGCAGAGTGCCTGAAATGACGTGAGTTCGATGATGCACTTGAAGCCCCTCACCCCAAACCCCTCTCCCAAAGGCGAGGGGCTTGAGAATCTTGATTTTTAATTGCCCCTCCTTCTCCCTGGGGAGAAGAAAGCTGGGAGGATGAGGGGCGATTGTTTTTTGTCGAACTCACGTTTGGAGAGCTTGTTAGGATTTGACTTGTTAGGATTAAATCGTCAATCCCTAGGCGCGTGAATGCCCGTTAAAACCCTAGAGCTTCTGGAATGGTCAAGACTGACGCAGCATCTTTCGACGTTTGCCGCGACGAAGCTAGGTAGCTTAGTCACGCAGCGGCTGGTGCCGCCCCCAACCCTGGACGAAAGTCAGAATTTACTCAAGCAGACTCAGGAGATGGCAGAGCTAGAGTCGTCTCAAGGCAGTTTGAGCTTTGAGGGTGTTCAGGACATTAGTGCATCTTTAGATCGGTGCGCGCGGCAGGGGGTACTGAGCGGCCTGGAACTGCTGCATATTGCCACAACGCTGTCGGCGGCCCGTCAACTGCGTCGCGCCATTGACCGATCGCCGACCCTGGTGAGCCTTAATACCCTGGTGGCGGATCTGCGGACGTATCCAGAGCTAGAGCAAGAGATTCACCACGCCATTGATGACCAGGGAGAGGTGACAGACCGCGCCAGCGAGAAGCTCCGGATCATTCGCGATCGCCAGCAGCAAAATCGACAGCAAGTCCAGCGAATTTTGCAAAGTATTTTGCAGCGGAAGGCCAGTGCTCTCCAGGAGCTTTTAATTACCCAGCGCGGCGATCGCTTTGTGATTCCGGTGAAGGCCGCTCAGAAGGACGCGATACCAGGGATTGTCCACGATGCCTCGGCCAGTGGCGTGACGCTCTATATTGAGCCGCAGGCAACCGTGAACTTCAACAACCAGCTTCGGCAGCTTGCCCGCCAAGAGCAAGAAGAATCTGAGCGAGTCCGGCGCATCCTTTCTGAAAAAGTAGCCGCCGTCCAGCCGGAGCTAGAGTCGCTACTGGATGTTGTGACCCAGCTAGATCTGGCGGTTGCGCGCGCGCGGTATAGCTATTGGCTAGGCGGCAACATTCCAACCTTTATTGACCGGAACCATCAGGCCATAAATCTGCGACAGCTTCGCCATCCGCTCCTGTACTGGCAGGAAAAACACGAGCAGGGCGCAGCGGTGGTGCCCATTGACGTGGTGATTCCTCCCCACGTTAAAACCGTAGCCGTCACAGGCCCCAATACGGGCGGCAAAACGGTGATGCTCAAAAATCTCGGCTTAGCCGTGCTGATGGCAAAAGCAGGGCTATATATCCCGGCCAAAGATCCCGTGGAGATTCCCTGGTTTGATCAGGTGCTGGCAGATATTGGCGATGAGCAGTCTCTTCAGCAGAGCCTCTCGACTTTTTCTGGCCACATCCGCCGAATTCAGAGCATGGTTGAGATTCTGACGCCCGGAACGCTGGTTTTGCTGGATGAAGTCGGTGCGGGCACCGATCCGTCTGAAGGAACGGCGCTGGCGATCGCTCTGCTCAAGTACCTGACGGAGCATACTCAGCTGACCATTGCCACCACCCACTTTGGTGAACTCAAAACCCTCAAGTATCAAGATTCTCGGTTTGAAAATGCGTCTGTTGAATTTGATGATGTGACGCTCTCCCCCACCTATCGTCTGCTGTGGGGAATTCCAGGACGTTCTAATGCGCTGGTCATTGCCGAGCGGCTGGGATTGCGGTCTGAAATTATTCAGGCGGCGCAGCAGGCCATTCATCACCACAATGCTGACCTCAACGCAGTGATTGCTGACCTTGAAACCCAACGTCGCAACCAAGAGCAGAAAAATAAAGAGGCCGAGCACCTATTAAGACATACCGAATTCCTGCATCGGGAGCTAACGCAAAAAGCTGCCGAACTCAAAGAGCGCGAGCGATCGCTTAGGCAACAGCAGGAGCAGTCTGTTCAGGCAGAAATCCAGGCGGCAAAGGCGGAGATTGCGAAGGTCATTCGCACCCTTCAGCAAGGGCCTCAGACAGCCCAGGCTGCCCAGCGCGCCACTCAGGCACTAGGCAGTTTGGGCGCTGGTACGGGCGTTACCGCACCCCAGCCGCAGCCGCAAGTGCAGGCTTATCGACCCCAAGTGGGCGATCGCATTCGCATTCCGCGATTGGGCAACACCGCCGAGGTCATTAGCCCCGCGACCGAAACGGGGGAACTAACCGTGCGGCTAGGGCTCATGAAGCTCACGGTGCAGCTGGATGAAGTCGAGTCGCTCACGGGAGAAAAGGCAGCGCCCGTTGCCAAGACCAGACCCCCATCCAAGCCTCCATCGACAACTCCATCGCCAAGCCCATCATCCCCCCCACCCGTCGAAGTGAACGCTGGGATGAACAAAGGGCCAGAGATTCGCACCTCGCAAAATACCCTTGATATCCGAGGGCAACGGGTGTCGGATGCAGAGATTCTGCTGGACAATGCGATCGCCAGCGCCCAAGAAACACTCTGGATTATTCACGGTCACGGGACAGGGAAGCTGCGGCAGGGAGTTCAGGACTACCTATCTCGGCACCCTAGGGTAGAGAGCTTTGATTTTGCAGCGCAGACGGACGGCGGCAGGGGAGTAACGGTTGCCCGCTGCCGAACCTAGTTCTGCAAATCGCTAGGCCCGAATATCTAGCTCCAAATCACCAACTCCAAAACACAAGCGCTCTGAGCCTTCCCCTGACTCCAGCGCGGGTTCTACTTCATCAGCGGCAAAACGCTCTCCATCAGTACATAAGTCTTCCCTTTGTACTGAACCGTAGGAGCCTTCTTTAGCTTTTCTTGAAGCTGCGTTGGCCTTGACGCGGACTTAGATCCCTTTCCTTGAGGCGAACTGGGCAGTTTGACAGTCGCTGACGCGGGCGGTACCGATGGAGAAACGGGCTGGGCAGACTGGACAGCAGCCTGCTGAGTCTGTTCAGGAAGCTCTGGTGATGCAGCAAACTCAGGAGCTGTCGTGGGGGCAAGGGCCGTCATCTGCGTGGTGCCGCTCACATCATTCCCCTCAATCGCCAGGGTGCCGCCAGAGGTGGCGTTATAGAGAGCATAGCGGCCGTTGTTGCGGAAAATATTGCGTCCAGGCGCTGAAATACTGCCCAGATCTGGCTTGGCCGTCGAAATCGCCACCAGTCCATCCCGACGATTTCCCTCCACCATATTGCCGCGCAGGATCGGGGATGCAGAATGGCTGACCACAATTCCGTCTACGTTATCCTGAATCCGATTGTTAATGAGCTGGGGCGCGGCTTTTTCGCTGACGGCAATCCCAAACCCCGTTTTTTGAAAGGCGTTATTGCGCACCATGCCTGTAGACATCCCCGTCAGGGCGAGTCCATTGGCACTGTTGTCAACAAATAGATTGTTCTCAATGGTGGGGTTGGCTTTCCCGGCAGCAAAGACCCCTTCCCGTGCGCTTTTTGTAAAGGTGCAGCCCCGCACCACTACGTTTGCAGCCTCAATCCAGATCCCCGTCCCGCGAGAATTGGGATTTGTGACGGTGAACCCCACAATCTGGCTATCCGCTTTTGCTAAAAACGTCACGTCCTGTGAGCCCCACCAGGAGCTGGCAAAGCGCCCACCGCCCACAACCGTAACGGTGCTGCCTTGATTAAATTCACTCCCCTGCACCGTCACGCCTTTGGGCACCACCAGCGGAAAGGTTTCACCGCTCTGTTGGGTGTAGAGCCCTGAGGCAACCTGCACAACTGTACCAGGCTGCGCCTGAGTGAGGGCGTAGGAAATGGTTTTGAAGGGAGTAGACTCGCTGCGGCCTGCACTAAGGTCATCTTGGCCCGTATTGACGTTCACATACAGCAAGACTTTGGCCTGGGGAGCGGTGGAGACATTCGCGGCGATCGCATTAACACCCATCTCTTGGGCATGGACGAGCGCAGGGGAAGATCCCATTCCCCAGGCGATCGCAAAACCCACGGGAGCGACAGCCTTGAGGACGGATGAGAGCGGATGGAGAAAAAGAGAAACCATAGTTGCTATGCCGAGATTGAGGAGCTAGGAGTAAGGAGTGAGAGCATGAACAAATCAGGAAAATTATTCTAAATAATGCAAAAAATGAGGAGATATGCCTTTAAAAAGACAATTTATTGCTTTTGCATTGTTCTGCTAAAAATCTAAAGGCTTAACGCTTATTTTCTGCTGCTTAAGCTTGTCCTATATCAAGGTTGCCCCGAAGATTTCGGCGATATTACTTTTTCAAAAAAATTCTGTCGCTTCTAAAACGAGGGGGTTTGCACTCACTCGGAGCACTCACTCAGGGCGCCCTGAGTGGCGCACCTAGCAGCATTGACCCGTATTGAGCGATCCAGTTAAGGCGATCGCTCAATAAAGTTCTCCCTGCAAATCCCTCTTAAAAGTCCCCATCGCTTCGCAAATTGACCCCACTTCACAGGCGGGATCCTCCAGGCTGCTTTATTTTTTCCTTGCAATCAGAACCAATCTACGGGTATGATCAGGTGTTTCGCGGTACGGATGAGCGCAGAGAAAGGTTATGGCAAAGCGAGTACAGCTAGTATTAGGTCAAGACATTTATAAATTGGGGCATACGGGGCAGCTTGTAGATGTTGCGCCCGGCTACGCTCGGAACTATCTATTGCCCAAAGGGTTGGCCTTTAAGGCTACACCGGGCGTCCTGAAGCAGTTTGAGCGCCGTCGCGCTGAAGAATTGAAGCGCCTTGCAGAACTAAAGGTTGAAGCGGAGAAGCAGAAAGCCGTCATTGATAAGTTGGCGACATTGACCATTCAGCAAAAGGCAGGAGAAGGGGATGCCCTATTTGGTAGCGTGACCGCTGCCAATATTGCGGATCTCATTCAAGCGGCCACAGGGCTTGAGATTGATCGTCGGGCGCTGACGGTGCCCGAAATTCGCAAACTAGGCACCTACACCGCTGAACTGAAGCTCCATGCAGAAGTGACCACCACTGTTACGGTTGAAGTTGAAGCCGAAGCTTAGAGGATGTCTGCTGAAGTGTTCTATTGTGCAGCATCGGCCTTAAACTGAGCTGCCCAAACTTGATATAACGCTTTGAAATAACACTTTGGCAGGCGCTTTGGCATACGCTTTAGCATACTGAGTCACAGCGACGTTGTTTATTTTAGGGTTGAGAGGATTTTCGGTTCATGGTGTATGAGCTAAATTTTCAACCCGAAGCCGCCCATTTACCCCCGCAGAATGTTGAAGCTGAAGAGCTAATTCTTGGGGGTATTTTGCTAGATCCCGAAGCCATTGGTCGGGTGACAGATTTATTGAGCCCTGAAGCGTTTTACCTCAGCGCCCATCAAGAAATTTATCGGGCGGCGCTGGGGCTGCATGCCCAGGGTAGCCCCACAGATTTAATGTGCATCACGGCTTGGCTTCAGGATCACAGCCTTCTGGAAAAGGTGGGCGGACACAGTAAGCTCGGCCAGCTTGTAGACCGAACCGTAAGCGCAGTCAATGTCGATCAGTATGCGGCGCTCATTAAGGATAAATTCCTGCGTCGTCAGCTCATTAAAGCCTCCAATGAGGTGGCGCAGTCTGCCTACGACACGGCGAAAAAGCTAGAGGTGGTGCTTGACCAAGCTGAGCAAAAGATTTTTGCCGTCACCCAAGACCGTGTCCGTCAAGGACTGACGGCCACAGAAGAAATTTTGGCAAGCACCTTTGCAGAGCTAGAGCAGCGATCGCTCGGCGAGGTTCTGCCTGGATTGTCCTGCAACTTTTATGACCTGGACGCTATGACCCAGGGCTTTCAGCGCTCTGACCTCATTATTATTGCGGGACGGCCTTCCATGGGGAAGACGGCCCTGTCGGTGCAGATTGCGCGGCAAATTGCTGAAATTCACAAGACGGGCGTGGCGATCTTTAGTTTAGAAATGTCTAAAGAACAGCTCGTTCAGCGACTGCTTGCCAGCGAGTCGGGCATTGACAGCAACTATCTACGAGCAGGACGCATCCACGAAAGCCAGTGGGAGCCTCTCAGTCGCGCAATCGGCTCCCTCTCTCAGCTTCCCATTTACATTGACGATACGCCCAACCCCTCTATTAACGAACTGCGCTCCAGCGCTAGAAGACTGCAGGCAGAGCGCCCTGAAGGATTGGGACTGATTCTGCTGGACTACCTTCAGCTCATGGGCGGCGGCGACGCAACGGACGGACGGGTGCAGGAGCTATCTCGCATCACGCGATCGCTCAAGGCGCTGGCGAGGGAACTGCATGTCCCGATTATTGCCCTCTCCCAGCTCAGTCGTGGGGTAGAGGCCCGCACCAATAAGCGACCCCTCATGTCTGACCTCCGGGAATCGGGCGCAATCGAGCAGGATGCGGATCTGATTGTGCTCCTGTATCGGGATGACTACTACAACCCAGATACCCCAGAGAAAGGGGTCTGCGAGCTGATTTTGGCCAAGCACCGGAATGGCCCAGTCGGCACCGTGAAGCTATTGTTTCAGCCTAGCCAAACCAAGTTTTTTAACTTGGCGCGGCAAGGATAAGGTTGTTTTTTGAGCGAATCATCTCCACGGTCTAGGGCCGCTTACACCCTGACAACGAGAACTGCTGCACTCTAAAGCGTTTGGGCATCATAGACGGGACTAATCCACGCATCACACCGTACCCCTGAGTTCACCGGAAAGACGGGCGATCGCGCCTGTTGTCGAGGAGCCTGTTGCCCAAGAGACTGTTGCCAAGGGAACAGCGGCGCGGGCTTAATCTGCGCCGAAAATTCACAAGTATAGGCCCCTAGGGGATAATTTTGGCGATCTAGCAGCAGGAGATTGTAGCCCGCCGCGCTCGTTGAAGCACCAAACCTGCTCAGGAAAGCATAGCGCTCTAGGTATGTATAGCGACTCCACAGGTCTGGGCGAATGAGCAGCCGCACTTGACTCTGGCTCGCGTTGGCTTGCGGATAGGTAAACCAGTTAAGCACCATTTTTTCGCCAAACTGTTTGTTTGCCCACCATAGGCTAGGCAGGGTGAGGCTCCGCTGCGAGGGCGTTTGCGCCGTGACTTCAGGGACAGTGAGCGGCATCTCTAGCAGCTCAACCACTTTTAGGGGCGCTTCTTCAATGGGGATGGGAACTTGAGCAAAGACCGATGAAGAAGTCATCCCGATCAGCAGACTGCAAAATCCCGTAGTAAAGGCAACTCTAAGCATTGACTTTTGGGGTGGTCGATAAAAGACCTTTTGCGATCGCAAGCTGTCGGTAGAAACCATTGCGTTCTCCAGAAGTGTAGTGCCCTAGCCTATGCAGGCCCTAATAGACCCCTGAGACGAAGCTTTAAGGGCGAAGGTTGCAAACGATCTGCCACTCTTCAGGCGTCACTGGCTGAATGGACAATCGACAGCCTTTTTGCAGAAGCATCATGGAGTCTAACCCCTCAATCTGTTTCAGTTCGTCCAGAGAAATCGGCGACGTGAATTCAGATACATACTGAATATCCACCATCACCCAGCGGGGGGAGTCGATGGAACTTTTTGGGTCATAGTAGGGGCTAGCTGGGTCAAAGGCAAAGGAATCTGGGTAGGCTTCACGCACCACTTGGGCAATGCCCATAATGACCTGAGGCTTCACGACGCTGTGATAGAACAAAACGCGATCACCGAGTTTCATCTGGTCGCGCATGAAGTTTCTGGCCTGATAGTTGCGGACTCCCTCCCAGTGGGTGGTTTGCTGAGGATGCGATCGCAGATCATCCCAGGAAAAGACACTGGGTTCGGTCTTCATGAGCCAGTAGTTCATAATCTTATCTAGAACTCGGCGCTCAGAGGAGTTCGAGGGAATGGAATGACGTCGCGGATATTGGTCATACCGGTGATAAACTGCACCAATCGCTCAAACCCTAGCCCAAAGCCCGCATGGGGAACCGTCCCGTAGCGGCGTAGGTCAAGATACCAGCCATAGTCCTCCAGGTTGAGATGCTGCGCCAGCATCCGCCGCTCTAAAACATCCAGCCGCTCTTCGCGCTGGGAGCCACCAATAATTTCGCCAATGTTGGGAGCCAAAATATCCATGGCGGCCACCGTGCGCTCATCGTCATTAAGGCGCATGTAAAAAGCCTTAATGCCCGTGGGGTAGTCTGTGACAATAACCGGACGCTTAAAGAGATCTTCTGCTAGGTAGCGTTCATGCTCCGACTGGAGGTCGAGTCCCCACTCTACAGGATACTCAAAGGTTCGCTCTGCTTTTTCCAGTAGGGCGATCGCTTCTGTATAGGTAATCCGCGCAAACTCCTGGTTAATGATCGTCTCGGCGGTGGACAAAACCGATGGGTCAATCCGTTCATTAAAAAAAGCCATATCTTCTGGACATTTTTCCAGCACAGACTGAAACACATGCTTCAAGAAGGCTTCGGCCAAGTCCATGTCGCCGCCTAGGTCGCAGAAGGCCATCTCAGGCTCCACCATCCAAAATTCGGCCAAGTGACGGGAGGTATTGGAATTTTCTGCCCGAAAGGTTGGGCCAAAGGTATAGACATTGCTGAAGGCCATCGCCATAATTTCGGCCTCAAGCTGACCGCTGACGGTGAGGTAGGTGGGTCGGCCAAAAAAGTCTTGGCTAAAGTCCACGGCTTGCTCAGGGGTTTTGGGAAGCTGATTGAGGTTTAGGCTCGTCACCGAGAACTGCTCTCCAGCGCCCTCACAGTCCCCCGTTGTGATGATAGGGGTGTGGGCCCACAAAAAGCCCCGCGTCTGGAAAAATTCATGAATCGCCGCAGAACAGGCATTCCGTACCCGAAAAACCGCCCCCAAGGTATTGGTGCGCGATCGCAGGTGGGCAATGGTGCGCAGAAACTCAAAGGAGTGGCGTTTCTTTTGGAGCGGATAGGTTTCGGGATCAGCCGTTCCCCAGATCTGAATACTCTCAGCCTTCAGTTCAATGCGCTGATTTTTGCCCTGGGAGGCCACCAGCACCCCCTCAACCGAGACAGAAGCTCCCGTTGTCAGCGATCGCAGGACTGCTTCATAGTCTGGGAGGGTCGAAGGCACCACCACCTGAAGCCCCTGAAGCGATGACCCATCATTTACCTCCACAAAGGCAAAATCCTTCAGTTCCCGCTTTGTGCGCACCCAGGCATTGATGGCGATCGCATCCCCAGGCTGGCCGTGGCGCAACCATTCAATCATTCTTCGGCTGGTCATGGATCTCTAAAGCTTGCCCACTGATAAGGAATAAATTCAAGTGCTAGATTCAAGAATTAGATTCAAATGCTAGATTCAAATGCTAGAGCTATCGATAGGACTATCAATGAAACGTTAAGAGCATTCACCCATCTGAGTCAAAGTCCACAGAATTAGTATAGGTCAGTATGAATTATTCCACCTCATAAAGCTATAGGATAAATGCTTTCAGCCAAGGATAGACGACGATATCAGAGCATTTTTCCAGTCCATCAGCAAAACAGAAGAATATGACCAACAGAAAAAAGGTAGTGCTCAAATAGCCATTTTAAAACCAGAAAAACAGCTCTTAAAATATTGCAGCAACGCCTATTTATTTTTGACTTTACATTGTGTATAGGCTAGTATTGCCAAACCCAAGAAGCTTGTGCCAGATTGGGAGCGCTGAGAACAAGAGTTAGAGCAGCGTTAGAGCAATATTGCAGAACAGCCGCATTGAAAGCCAGGGATAGAAACATCTGCGCAAGGAAGTGCGTCTAGAACTACCTGCCAGATAAGATACCCATCAGGTCGGCTACCGAATCAGATTTAGACACTTCACTGCTTAAACTCTTGGGCATTACCCAAATTAACGATAATCTAATCAGCAATTCAGTATATGTTGGTTCCTGGCTTGGATAAAACGATGACTCGTCCCGCTCAATCCCTTGCGCTTGCTGCCTTCACCACCTTAGTGACCTCAACCTATGTTGCTGCGCAGTCCTCACCCAATGGGGTAAACAGCTCCTTCACGCCCTTTCCCACCCTCAACATTCAGGTTGATCCTAACCTCAGCAACATCAACAAGGCCGATTACGTCCTGGGACCAGGGGATCAGCTTCAGCTCAACATGTTTGGCCAAAACGATTTGTTTTCTGGCCCCTCCACCGTTCTGGTAGATGGCAGCATTAGCCTGCCCTTCATCGGCCGCGTGCCCGTGGCGGGAAAAACAGTCAAAGAAGTTGAAGTTATCGTCTCGCAGCTCTATAAAAAGTATTTTAAGCGCCCCTATATCACTGTCGTTCTAGCTAGACCCCGCCAGCTTACCCTAGCCGTCTCTGGCGAAATTGCAAGGCCGGGGACCTACCCCTTTACCGGCACCGAGCAAATTCCCACCGTTTCCCAGCTCCTAAAACTTTCTGGTGGCGTCACCCCTTCTGCTGACCTGCGCAACGTACAGATCCGCCGCTCCAAGTTTGGGGCCCCTGGCGTCTACGAAAAAATCTCCGTCAACCTAATGAAGCTCATTCAGGAGGGAGATATTAGCCAAGATATCCGCATGCGGGACGGCGACATTGTTTTCATTCCTGTAGCCGAGCGCCCTTCCTTGGCTGACTTTGCCGCCGCCACCGACTCTAGCTTTGCGGCAACCAACACCGACCCCTTAAATATTGCCGTCATTGGGGAGGTCTTTCGACCTGGCCCCTATACCGTCCAGGCCAGCAATGCCGTGGTTAGAGAAGCGGGGGCTCAAGGGACACCAACTGGGGCCAGCAGCAATAACCTCCCGACCGTTTCGCAGGCCGTGCAGCTCGCAGGCGGCATCAAGCCAGAGGCTGATGTACGAAGGATTCAGGTGCGTCGGGTCACGCGCACGGGCACAGAGCAACTGCTTTCCGTTGACCTATGGAAGCTCTTGGTAGAAGGCGATATCCGCCAGGACATCCCGCTGCAACAAGGCGATACCGTCATCATCTCTAAGTCCACGATTCCCCTCACAGCCGAAGAACAGCAGTTCTTGTCCAACGCAACCCTTTCTCCCTCTACCATTGACGTAAACGTAGTGGGTGAGGTCACAAGACCAGGGACCGTTAAGATTAAGCCCAATACGCCCCTCAATACAGCAGTTTTGGCCGCTGGTGGTCTAGATAATCGGCGCGCTAATAAGAGGGAGGTGCGCTTGATTCGCCTGAACCCCGACGGAACCGTTACGGATCGTAAAATCAAGCTGGCTTTCGATACGCCTGTGAATGAGGATACAAATCCCCCGCTCCGCAATAATGACGTCGTAATGGTCGGTCGGTCTGGATTGGCGGCTTTTTCAGACTCCGCTGGTGGTCTCCTCGGCACGATCACGGGGCCGTTGTCGATTCTGAGTATTTTTGGAATTTAGTCTGGATCAGCCTTACACAGGTTAATTCGACCCAATTCAAGACAATTCGACCCAATTCGAGCTAGTCCACACTGGCTCGTTTTTTATGTCGGATTTTATTCTGGACAAGTGAGCTGGTTGGATTCTGGGCAGGAGGCGACTAGACTAACGAAAGGGCTTTTTGACGCGAGATGCGCGGCAAGGTTAGCCCTATGCAGGACTGCACAAGGTAAATACATAAAGTATGAGAATTCTGTTTGTTGCGACAGAAGCTTCGCCCATTGCCAAGATCGGTGGATTGGGAGACGTCGTTGGTTCATTGCCCAAGTTTTTGCGCCGATTGGGACATGATGTGCGTATTTTTCTTCCCTACTACGGCTTTCTGTCGGACAAAATGGAAGTCCCAGAGGATCCTATTTGGTACGGCAGCGCAATGTTTCAGCACTTTGCGGTGTACGAAACATTGTTGCCCGGTACGGACGTGCCGCTTTACTTAATGGGGCATCCGACGTTTGCGCCACGCCGCATCTACTTTGGAGAAGACGAGGACTGGCGGTTTACCTTTTTTTCCAATGGGGCGGCCGAGTTTTGCTGGAATTACTGGAAGCCACAAATTGTCCACTGCCATGACTGGCATACCGGGATGCTTCCGGTCTGGCTACACCAGTCGCCGGATATTAGCACGGTGTTCACCATTCATAATTTGGCCTATCAGGGGCCGTGGCGTTGGCGACTAGAGCAAATTACCTGGTGTCCCTGGTACATGCAGGGGCATAACGTGATGGCGGCGGCCGTACAGTTTGCAGATCGAGTCAATACGGTCTCGCCAACCTATGCGGAACAGATTAAGACCCTGGAGTACGGCGAGACGCTGGAGGGTCTTCTCTCCTTTATTAGTGACAAGAGCGTTGGGATTCTCAACGGAATTGATACTGAGGTTTACGATCCAGAGACGGATAAGTACATTACGCAAAACTACGGAATCGACACTCTAGAGAACAGACTACCCAATAAAATTGCGCTTCAGGAAGAGCTGGGGCTAGAGGTCAATTCCAAGGCGTTTTTGATTGGGATGGTGTCCCGACTGGTGGAGCAAAAGGGGCTAGATTTAATTTTGCAGATGATGGATCGCTTTTTGTCTTACAGCAATTCGCAGTTTGTGGTGCTGGGGACGGGCGATCGCAACTATGAAACACAGCTTTGGCAGATGGCATCACGCTTTCCGGGCCGAGTCTCTACCCAACTGCTCTACAGCGAAGCCCAGTCTCGACGGATCTATGCGGGAGCCGATGCCTTTTTGATGCCCAGCCGGTTTGAACCCTGCGGCATCAGTCAGATGATTGCCCTTCGGTATGGGTGCGTGCCGGTGGTGCGGCGAACGGGAGGGCTGGTAGATACAGTAGTGCATCATAACCCCAGCGAGAGCACCGGAACTGGCTATTGTTTTGACCGCTACGAACCGCTCGATTTGTTTACCTGCCTAGTACGAGCCTGGGAAGGATTTCAGTATCGGGATGCGTGGAAAGCACTCCAGCAGCGCGGCATGGCGCAAGACTTTAGCTGGGACAAATCAGCCCTTGCCTACAGCAACCTATATCACCAGGTACTGGGCCTCCCAGAGCAGCCTATTGCGTCCAAAATCACGCCACAGTAACTGCAGATCGTGCCGCAGAACACAGGATCAAAACTCGCTATGATGAGATGATAAGAATGTTCTGGACGTCAGTCGGATAGGGTGTTTCCAGCTTAAAAACCAAATTTTCACTAAGTTTTTAAAGACTAAGATTTTACAGTCTTTTGCTGTTTCCCCTAGCCCCAGACCAGAGGGCGACCAAGGTCAGCCATCCCCAATCCAATCAGGGAGGGAGAGGCTGCCCTTTATAGACTCGTACCCTAACTCCTGAACATTAGGTGTAACGCTCATTTACTTTGTTCGATCATGACCATTTACATTGGCAATTTGTCTTACCAGGCTACAGAAGAAGATATTCGCGAGGTGTTTACAGAGTACGGGACGGTTCAGCGGGTTGTGCTGCCCATTGATCGAGAGACAGGCCGAATGCGCGGCTTTGCATTCGTTGAAATGGCAGGTGATGGAGAAGAGGAAAAAGCCATTACTGACCTAGATGGGGCAGAGTGGATGGGGCGGCAGCTCAAGGTGAACAAGGCAAAACCCAAAGAGACCGCCCCCCGTCGTTCCTTTTAGGAAGACCCTGAAGACCTATACGACTCTCCCTTACCATCTTGAGTCGTGCTTATATGGGTTTTACGGGTATGAACTGTGCTTGTAATTGGCAGCCTATCTCTCAGCCACAAGCGCCAGCCGCACTGAGAAAACTGTTGGGTTAAAAATAAGCTTCTCAGTGCGGTTTTATTCTGAAGGTTCACGTTCTAAAGGCCAGCTTTTTCGGCTAGCGATCGCTTTTTTCCTGACATCATCTGACATCACCTGCCTCCTCCTCAGCAGTGCCGCTGAGGGGTGCGATGCCTGCTTGGTCTAGGATGGCAGGGATCAAGTCTTCGCGTTTAACCGCCATCACATGGACACCCTGACACAGGTCTCGCGCTAGGCGAACCTGCTCAGCCGCGATCGCAATTCCCTCCTGGAGCGGCTCAGTAGCGCGCGCTAAGCGATCAATGATGGCATCTGGAATCTTGACGCCTGGCACATTCCGGTTAATAAACTGGGCATTTTTGGCCGACTTCAGCAAAAAAATACCGGCCAAAACGGGCTTGCCGTACTGGGCTGCAATTTGGGTCATAAACTTTTCCAAGCGCTCAAAGTCCACAATGAGCTGACTCTGAAAAAACTGCGCCCCCGCCTCCACTTTGCGCTCAAAGCGACTTTGCAGCCCCGACCAGCTCGCAAGCTGTGGGTCAACCGCAGCGCCAGCAATCAGATCCGTTGCGCCGTCGGGGAGGGGTTTATTGTTCCCATCCAGACCTGTATTTAGCTTTTGAATCGTCTGGAGCAACCGCACAGACTCTAGGTCAAATACGCCTTTTGCGTCTGGGTAATCACCAGACTTCATGGGGTCGCCCGTCAGCGCCAAAATATTCCGGATGCCCAGCGCATGGGCACCGATGAGGTCGGCTTGAAGTGCAATCCGATTGCGATCGCGGCAGGCCACCTGACAAATCGGCTCAATTCCCTGCTGCTGGAGCAACACCGCCGAGGCGAGAGAAGACATGCGCATCACGGCGCGACTCCCATCTGTAATATTCACCCCGTGTACCCGTCCCTTCAGGAGCAGAGTCTGGTCAATCATGTGCTGAATGCTGCCACCCTTTGGGGGCGTCGCCTCCGCAGTGACCAAAAACTCGCCCTTTTGGATTGCTTGCTGTAGGCGGGTACCTTCAGCTACCGATTCTGAAGCGGGAAGGGAAGTTGACATTATGTTCAGACAGTTTTTTATGTTCAGACAGTTTTTTGATGCAGTGCTCTGAATTCAGTGCTCTGGACTTAGTGCTCTAGACTCAGTGCTCTGGATTCACCTAGGCGGATTGTCCCGCCAGCACAGATCCGCAATTCTCCAGTCCACAAAATTATGAATCATCATAGCGAGGTACGCAGGTTTGTGGGCACAATCTTGCGAAAGGGACTAGAGAGGTGTTGAATATCCCAAAGCATTTTTAACCGCAGCCAGCGTTTCCTGTGCGGCCTGCTCAGCTGTTTCACGCCCCTGCCGCAAAACAGTCTCAATCTGGCTTCGATCCTGAATCAACGCTGCATACCGTGCCTGGATAGGCTGGAGGGCCGAAATTAAGGATTCGGTGAGCAAGGGTTTAAACTGTCCCCAACCCATATCGGCACATTCCGCTGTAACGTCGGCTTTAGTCTGGCCAGACGACAGCATGTACAGCGTCAGAAGATTATGGCATTCAGGACGCTCTGGATCGTCAAAGCTTAGGCCACGTACCGGATCAGTTTTGCAGCGCTTAACCTTTTGGCGAATCTCATCAGGAGAATCCAGTAAGTTAATTCGGCTTTGCTCAGAGGGATCGGATTTCGACATTTTTTTAGTGCCGTCGGTCAAACTCATTACCCTGGCACCTTCTGCACGAATGAGCGGCTCTGGAACGCTCAGAATGGGCGCATCTGGCGTGCCGTACTGAAAGTTAAACCTGGCTGCAATATCTCGCGTCAGCTCTAGATGCTGCTTTTGGTCTTCCCCTACCGGCACGTACTGAGGCCGATAGAGCAAAATATCTGCGGCCTGGAGAACCGGATAGTCCAGGAGGCCAATGCTGACGTTTTCGCCCTGCTTGAGGGCTTTTTCCTTGAACTGAATCATGCGCTCTAGCCAGTTGAGCGGCGTAATGCAGTTAAATAACCAGGCCAGTTCAGCATGGGCGGGAATGTGTGACTGAACAAAAATGGTGGTATGGGCAGGGTCTAATCCGCAGGCAAGGTATAGCGCAGCGAGGGTGTAGGTATTTTTCGCAAGGGTTTTGGGGTCGTGGGGAACAGTGATGGCGTGCAGGTCGGCAATAAAGAAATAGTTCTCATACTCATACTGTTCGCTGACCCAGGTGCGGATGGCACCCAGATAGTTGCCCAGGTGAAGGCTACCTGTAGGCTGGACGCCAGAAAGAACCCGCTGTTTTGACATAGTTTCGGTGATGCGTAGAAATGCTGAAAAGGATGTAATTGGAAGGGATACGCAATTGCTAGATTCTTAGTGTACGTGAACTCATGGATGTTCTATGGATGATCTATAGCCTTTGCCAATCCTGGAATGCAGCAGCCTGTCCCTGGACCTGGCCAGCGGCGTCAAAGACTCGCCAAATCATGGCCTTACGAATCAGGAAGCGCTGCCCTGTCTTAGAAATTCTGACGCCTTCATAGTCTGTCAGGTAGCCCTGCTGTTTGGCTTGCGCCAGAAGCTGCGATCGCCCTTCTCTGACTTCAGGTTCGGCGGTAAGGCGCGAGGGCATGGTGGTAAAGTCATCCCAAGACCTGTCCCAGAGAACGAGGGCGGTTTGGTTACCGTAGTTCAAAATGGGATCCGCTTGGGCGCCGTGGGAAAGCAGGGCAAAAGGAGCATAGTAAAGTGCCGTTGCGGCCTGCACGGGATCAGCCAGCACTGAATCAGACGGCGCTGAATCAAACTTTACTGAATCAGCACAGCCTGCATGATTCAAGCCAAGAGAGAGAAGCTCTTGGCCAAACCAGTGGCGAAAACTGTCCTGCAAAAGCTGTACATGGGCGATCGCGGAAGGGCTCTGCCAAGGATGCTCCATTACGACTTTCTCCAGTTTTTTCATACGCGCCGTACATGCACGCCGTAATTATTACAGGTCTTCACAAGATGAACGGCTACAGCCGAGTAGTGTGAGAGAGTTAGGATCTTAGTACATCCGTTTTATCTATTAGAAACCCATTAGACTTTTGCGGTTCTGTTTAGACCTCATCACGCCCCACATAGCTTGTCGATGATCATTCAAAGCTCCCTGCTGCAAGAACTGCACGAAGCCCTGCCGCACCTTCGGGCCCAGATGTATTTTAAGTCCTCCCTGACGGCACTCTCCCATGCGATCGAAGACCAGGTGCTCGCGGGTAATGACCAGCCCCTCGTCATCGCCTGCTTTCAACGGGAGCGGTTTTATCGCCAAGAGTCCCATCGCTATCTCCGCATTGCCGATCTCACGCCTTCGGTCTTTGTATTGGCGGCTCCTGAAACCGACTTTCGCAATGATTCAGGAGTTTATGAATCGATCGCCTTTGACCCGGAGGATGGGCTCAGTCAAGAGTGGCACCTTGTGGTGATCAGCCCCCACTATACGGTTTGTCTCATCTGTCGGGAGCATGGGGTATCAGCCAATAGCCGCGATGGGGGAAGTCGCAAGGGCAAGATCGCTCAGACTTCTGCGCCTCAAAGGCTGCTGCTGCCGATGGATCAGTCTCGACGGTTTGAGGGGGTCTGGACTTTTGACCGCGAAGTGAGCTGTACGGCGGCGGAGCTATTGCTGCATCGCATCAGTCGGTATCGACCAGAGCTCCTTTCCAAGACGGCTCACCTACTAGAAGCCCTGGTTTCTCCAGCCAAGACCGGATCACCCTTGGTGCATCCTTCACCCTTTACCGATCGCCTCGTGACCTACCTCCAGGCCAGCCAGTATCGGCAGCTTAAGGCCTACCGCCAGATTGAGGTACAGGAGCGCAAAGAGCGGCTAGTCAACTCCATGACCTCAGCCATTCGGCGATCGCTCAATGTAGAGCAGGTCTTGAGTGTAGCGGTCAACGAACTGGGTCAGGTGTTGTCCTGCGATCGCTGCATTATCTATCAGTGCCAAGCCACAGATGAATTCGCCACCATTGAGTATGAGTTTGTGCAGCCAGAGCAAGCCTCTCTGCTTTCCCAGCATTGGCCCCTAGAGCATAACCCCTGGTTTAACCAGGCCGTTGACCAGCAAGAGTGGGTGTCCATTGAAGAAGCCACCTTAGATCTACGGATCAAAAAGCTCAAGGCCTTTAAAACGAAAATCAGTCAGGCCCAGATTCACTCCCTGCTGATGGTGCCCGTCTTTTACCAGGGCAAGCTGCTGGGGATGGTTGAGCTACACCATACCGATCCCACTGAACCCTACCGATGGAACGAAGCAGAAATTGGTTTAGTAGAGGCGATCGCGACCCAAGTGGGTGTCGCGCTGATTCAGTCTCAGTCCTACGCCGAGCTTGAAGTCCTCAATCAGCAACTTGAGGCCCTAGAGCGCGCCCGCAGCAATCTCATTGCTATTACAGGACACGAACTACGCACACCACTCTCAACCATCCAGGTCTGTCTAGAGAGCCTGTCCAACGAGCCGGATATGCCCCTCGAAATCCAGCAGGTGATGCTGAGTACCGCCCTCACCGATGCCGAGCGCCTCCGGAAACTGGTGCAGGACTTTCTGACCCTATCCCGACTGGAAAGCGGTCGGGTGCAGTGGCATACCGAAGCCCTGTCCCTAGCAGAATGTATAGAACTCGCCCTCAGCAGCACCCGCGCCCGCACCCAGACCGGAAACATTCCAGAAATCCAGGTCAAGCTACCGCCAGATTTACCCATGATTCAGGCCGATGGGGAATGGCTGGTGGAGGTTTTAGCGAAGCTCCTAGATAACGCCTGCAAATTTACCGAGTCTCCTGGCAAAATTTTGATTCAGGCCCTAGAGGTTCCCCCTCAAACCATTGAGGTTGTCGTCTCGGATACCGGGCGCGGAATTGAACCCGATCGCCTAGAGACAGTCTTTGAGCGCTTCTACCAAGAAGAAGGTGCCCTGCGCCGCACCACAGGCGGGACGGGCTTAGGGCTCGCCATCTGTCGCCAAATCATTCGTAACCTGGGCGGTAAAATCTGGGCAGATTCTTCTGGTAAAGACCAGGGGAGTGCCTTCCACTTCACGCTACCCAGCGCATCTGCTAGAACGGCCTCCTCCAACTCCAGCCTGCGGCGGGTGAGGTAGCACCTGTAAAGTCGCTTGAGCACTGCGCGATCGCCCCAGAGAGATGTTAAACTAGGTTCAAGACTCGGACCCATGCGGTTGCAACGCCTTAATCTTGTCAGGATCGGAAGGTAGCAGCAATACGGGATGCTTGAAACAGGCGTGGACTCCGGGTCCCCTTCATCCGGTTTAGCGCTACAGATTCCGGGCTACAAAAATCTTCCTTAAAATCATTTTATCGATGCGTTTCTCTTGCGCTAGGGCTAGAATTTCTTAAGCTAAGGTTCTAGGTCTAGAAGTTCTAAAGCCAGAAGTTTTAAGGCCAGAAGTTCTAAAGCCAGAAATCCTAGAGCTAAAGTTTCCACAAGCGAACAGGGCGGAAATCAGCTAAGCATGGATAATTTCACAGATAGTCTCAAAAAAGCATTTTATCTGGGCGTTGGCTTAGCCTCCTATGCCGCAGAGCAGGTCGGAGATATTCAAGTTAAAGCTCAAGAGGCCGCTGAAGACCTCATTCGTCGGGGCGAAACAACTGCTGAAGAAGCAACTCGCCTGATCAACACTTGGACACCTCAGAATGCAGCGGGAAATGATGCCGAATCGGGTCGGCCTCAAAAAATTGAAATTTTGTCTGTAGAAGACGTAGACTCAGACTCGCCTGACGCCTAGCTTCTCTTCTGGGATATTACATTCAGTTCAGGGCAGACTCAGCCTCTGACCTTCTCTTCTAAAACGCTTTTTCAACCAATATTATTTCTTTCAACGCTATCTCTTTCAAAACTATCTCTTTCACTATTGCACTCAATCTGTTGCCGTGAACGACTTCAATAAGGCCATCGATGAAGCTCTCAACTGGCTTGGAACGCTGCTGTACGAAGGCTGCGAAGGCCTTATGCAGGAAATGGAGGATGTTGCCCAAGAAGTTGAGATAGCAGCCGATGAGCTACTGACTCCCTTCTATGGCTGGCTGGATGAAGTAGAGGAGCTCATTAGTGACAGTAGCCGTCCCTTTGTGCAGACTGTCTCTCCCGTGCTGCAAGATCATCCTGCCTGTGTAGGCTGCGCCCACTACCACGGAGAGGTCTACGGGGAGCATCTTCTGGTCTGTGCAATGTATCCCTACGGCACACAAGAGAAAACCTGCCCCGACTGGCAATCTGTCTGGACAGAAGAAGAACCCTAACAGGCTTAGTCTTAAATGCTTTTAAGTCTTAATGCTTTCAAGTCTTAACGCTTTTAGAGCCGTTGCTTGTGCTGAGCAGATTGTCCTGAGCAGATTGTCCTAAGGCAGCCCTAAAAGGGTCTGGCTACCAGGGATAACCTTTCCAATGGCATAGGCTGGAATTTGATGTTGCTCAAAGTGGGCGATCGCATCCTTCACCTCGGACTCCGGCACAATCACCACAAAACCGATGCCCATATTAAAGGTCTGAAACATGGCATGAGGCGACACACTGCCTGCCTCAGCAAGCCAGTCAAAGACCGGAGGCATCGACCAGCTTTGCGGGGCAATTTCCACCGATTGCTCAGGACTGAGAGCACGCGGCAAATTTTCGGGCAGCCCCCCGCCTGTGATGTGAGCCATACCGTGAATTTTAAGCCCCGCTTTCCGCGCCGCCAAAATAGACGAGACGTAAATTTGAGTGGGCGTTAAAAACACTTCGCCCAGGGATTTGCCAGCCAGGAGAGAAGGTCGGTCAGTCCAGCTAAACCCACCCTCAGCTACCACCTTCCGCACTAGGCTGTAGCCATTACTGTGCACCCCGCGACTGCCCAACCCCACCACCACATCACCCACCTGAATCTGAGTGCCATTCAGCAACTGGCTGTGCTCTACAATTCCTACGCAGAAGCCCGCTAGGTCATACTCCTTGGGCTGATAGAACCCTGGCATCTCCGCCGTTTCACCGCCTAAAAGCGCGCAGCCCGACGCCTCACATCCCTTAGCAATGCCCTCTACGACCTGCACGAGTTGAGATGGCTCTAGCTTACCGGTTGCAACATAATCCAGAAAAAACAGCGGCTCAGCGCCACAGGTCAGCACATCATTCACGCACATTGCTACCAGGTCAATGCCCACCGTGTTGTGGCAGTCCAGCTCGTGGGCAAGCTTTAGCTTTGTACCCACCCCATCCGTGCCAGACACCAGGACAGGCTCATCATAGCCCTTTGGCAGACGAAATAAACCATTAAATCCACCCAATCCACCCAAAACCTCTGGGCGAGCGGTGCGGTCTACCATGTCCTTAATTTGTCGGACAAAGGCTCTCCCTGCCTCAACATCTACACCAGCGTCTCGATAATCCATAGGTTAGGTACTTGGAGTAAATAGGAGTAAATAATTGAGCAAGTCATTAAAGCTGGTCATTATTAAGGAATCTAATGATTCCTTTAACGGAAAGGATGTTGGAGCAAGCTTTGGAGCAAGTAAACAGCCTCTACGCAACCAAGACTCAAAAAAGCTGTTTCCAAAACTGGGGACATTAAAAAAACCTAGGCCTGTAGGCCGATCTCAAGGGGGCATCTCAAAGGCATCTCAAAGGCATCTCAAGATTATCCCAACGGATTGCCTCTGTAATTTTACGGAATGTATGGAGAATATGAAACGAGCATGATAGCCTACATCAGAAAACAGGCCTTGTGCAAGAGACTTAGGGGCAAACAATACTTCGAAAAATCAAATAGAGGCTATCACCTTACATAACAAAATCAAATGTGTATAGAGAATGACTCAATCCGTGAGAAGGGTTTTCCTGAAACCGTTTGCCAAATTTGAGACCCCTCTTTTCGAGAGGTGAACCCATTGAGCTTTGGGGATCGCAAGGGATCCCTGCGGGAATGTGCGGATTTGAGTTCATAAAAAGTCATGATAGGGTGAAACAGTTCTGAATCAAAGTGCAAACACGGAATGAGTTCGGGTTGTCTACCCTTACGGTGGCCAAGGCACTAGCTGCCATCCCCGATACTCTCAATGCCCTTCACAGCAGAAAAATATGAAGCAAGTACTTTTGACGGGATTGGCTGCGGCACTGACCGTCGCCGCCGTTAGCAAACTCTCCCCTAGTGAAGCGAGTCAGGAACCCGGTTCAATTGGCGAGTCTGATGCCCAATCCCTAAATGAGTTTGAAGAAAAACCAGAGGCTGGTTCTCTGACTAAAGTCGGCACGGATGGGGTGTTGCCCAACCGACAAGACGGTGAACAGCTCATTGCTCAATCAACTCAGACCAGCCAGCCTGTTAAGGTTGTGCAGCTGAAGCCTCAGTCATCGGTGAGGGTCTCTAGCGCCCATTCACAGCCTTCTGGATCGAACCCTTCTGGCGCAAAATCTTCTGAAGTTACAGAAGCCGGCGCTGTTAAGGTTGGTACAGTGCAGCCTCCTGCAGCCCAGTCCGCTCAAGACCCAACGATCGCCACCATGCAGGTGCATCAGCACAATGGACGACAGGCTGCGACCATCTATGTCCGAAATATTCCAGTAGTCACCTTGGTGGGGTCGGAACTCAATACAGCCCTGAACAATGGGGTCAAAGTGGCCACCGTTGAGCAAAACTTAGGGGCGATCGCGAACCCCTCTTCTCAAAATGTTAGCGACCCCATCTGGCGCGCCACCACGATTGCCGGAAGGCTTAACCAGCTCAGTCAGTCAGGACTGAAGGCACAGGATATTAAAGTGGTCTGGGACGGTAGGCGCAAGAGCTACATGGTGCGCGCCAACGATCAGCACTTGATGGAAGTCAGTGAAGGCAGCACCCTCCTCCCCAAAACGACCAAGGATACCGCTCAGGATGCGCTACAGATTACCAATCGCCTGCGCTACCAGTTAGGGAATGCGGCTCCATTGAAAGAAATTGAGGGAATGCCTAAACCCGTCGTGAGAGAACCGCAGGTTGTTGCGGTTGGCCCTATTCGCTTTCAGGTTCAGGGGCTAGCCTCTTGGTATGGACCTGGGTTTCATGGCAACTATACAGCCAACGGGGAGCGCTTTAATCAATATGATTTAACCGCAGCGCACCGTTACCTTCCCTTTGGCACCAGAGTCCGGGTGACCAATCTAGACAATGGTCGGTCAGTGGTGGTGCGCATCAATGACCGAGGGCCTTTTGTGGGCGATCGCGTCCTGGATCTCTCCCGTGGCGCAGCGCAAATTCTCGGCACGGTCAGCAGCGGCGTTTCTGCAGTGCGCCTAGACATTCTGCAATAGTCAAATTGCAGTAATCATTGAAGTAATCAATGTGGCGCACAAGCGCATGGCTTAGCGCAGAGATGCTGAATCAATCCCCGACCTAGCTATTCAGCGAGTCGGGGATTGCCGTTTCGACCCAGGGCAATAGCGGCCCCATCTGGGCCTGACCATTAACAGCCAAGTCACTATGGCAAAGGTAAATACGCGACTGAGTACGGCTAACCAATTCCGCCAACGTGGCGGTCATCCGGCTTTGGGAAAGAGCAGGCTGCTGAGTCTTTAATGCGGCTGAGTCTGAGTCCCTTGCGTCTGGCTGCTCTACTTGAGCGGCTTCCCGACTAGAGGGGCTGGTCAAAAAGAGAGAGGCTCCCCACAGCTCCACTTCGCCCCCATACTGCCAAAGCTGGGAACCTGCATCTAGCCAATACTGCCAAGAATGCTGGAGCCGAGCATTCAAATATTGGAAACTCGTGGCCAAGACAACCGCAGCACGCCGCTGCTGATTGCTCACCGGATAGGGGTTGGCCGTAATGACGCCCCGCCGCAAAAGCTGAATAAAATGCGCGATCGCCTCCGAAACCGTGGGCCAGTCTGCCTCATTCTTGCGGAGTCGAGCATCTACATCCCAGTAGTGCTGAGCCGTTTCCATCAGCTCGCGCAGGGCAGCAAGCTGCTCAATTGGGAGGGTATGGTGCATTAAAAAAGTCTGAATTGCCCGATCTAGGACAAAAACCGGACTCAGGGTGAGATAGGAGGTAAGCGGTGGCGTAAGCGGAGACGCAGGAAGGAAAGGGCTCTGGGACGAATGCCCCTGAAGCGCCCCCTGCTGCTGGGCAATCCACTGTCTAATCTGTTCATAGGCCTGTGCTGCACGATATCCCAGCCGATCCCAGCGGAGGTAGGCATCCATCGGCAAGAGTTCCGGCTGCTCAGGGTGGGGGCGAAAACAATAGTCGGCGAACAGTCCGGCTCGCACTGGATCGATCGCAGTGTCTTCCTGAGCCGCTGGGCCGCTGCTCCTGGTCAAGACCACCAGCATTTCAGCAATCTGCTCGGCTTCTACCCAATGCCCCAAGCCAGGGTAAACCAGCGCCAACAGCGTCAGCAACGCGCGAACCAAGGCCGAGCTTTGGAGCGATCGCTGTTCTCGTAATGGCTCTACAGGAATTCCGCTGCGCTGAAGGCTATCGATGAGGGCGTAGCGAGCCAGCGGATCGAGGCCAGGGCCAATGAGGGCAATCTCTTGGGGCTGTATGCTGCCTTCCTGAATAGACTGGGTGACATGCTGGGCGACCCGTTGAAGCAGTTGTGTCCGCGACGCGGTCTGTAGGGCATAAATCGTCAGAGCTTCTTCCGGCAAAGCTATGCCGATGCCTGAGCGCCCGTCGGCATTTTGCCCACTAGGGGGGTAAAGGTTGAACACATCGGGCTGAGTGAGGACTGTGCAGCGCTCACGCAAGTCCAGAAAAGCCTCTGGGTCAGCGCCCAATCCTTTACGAATGCCGCCCGTGGTGCTGTAGGTAAAGATTCCAGGGAGGTTCAGGTCTAGGAACCGCTCAAAGAGCGTCCGTGCGATCGCCGGATAGTTATCCACATCATCAGCGGCGATCGCGCTAAAGCGCTGGGAGATCTGCTGAAGATAGGTGTCATGGGTTAAGAGCCCTTGAGCGTATAAGTCCGTAATGAGTCCATAGGTCAAAATTCCTCGGTGGAGGCACCAGTCCTGCCACTGAAGCGCAAGTTCCTGAATGAGCCGCGCAATCGACTCTGGCACCTGAAAAAATTCGTCCCCAGTCCTCAGCTTGACGGCAAGGCTATTCAGGGGAGTACCGCTAGAGGCCGCAAGCTGAATCAGGTCTAGAATTCGGCGTCCCCACTGATCCGTTGAGCCTGCCTCAAAGTCCTGGAGCATTGCGATCGCGGTCTTACCCCACAGCCTTAAGGACAACGACTGCTCGGCTTCGGGACGCAGGCGATAGGGAAAATAGCCCCGCAGGTTCCGCTGCTGAATGATTAAGGGCCAAAACAGCAAAACCTCGCTCTCAAAAAATGCAAGGGGAGTCGTGGAAAGAAGCGTTTCTTGTCCGACCTGCTGCTGGGCGATACGCTGCATCAGTCCAGCCCGATTGTCGGCATTTGCCGCAAACACAAGCGTTGCCCTGGATAAATCTGGGTTAGTTTTTGGATTTAGTCGCAAGGGGGGCGCTGAATGAGAACCAACCAAGTTAGAGCCACTTAAGTTAGGGCCAGCCAAAGCCGTCCGGGGCGTCTTCGCTGCCTCGCGCCATGCCTTGAGCTGAGCAATTAACGTCGCCGTTTTGCCAGACTTTGCAGAGCCGATAATCCAGAGCGATTCAGGGCACCCCACGAGAAAACCTAGATTTGATAGGATACAACATACTTAATCTAGCGCGTCCGTTCCGAAGCGCTGAGCGCCAGAAATCCTGACAAACCAAAATGAATCGTTCCCTGTGGACTCGTTTGAGACAATCATTAGCTGCCGCAGAGCAATGGTATAAAAAAACGCCTGAGCGCGCCCTCAATGAAGCCTACGAAGCTGCCCAAGCCATTACCCGCCTCGAACAGCAATACGTTAACGAATATCCTAACCACCAGTCCATCAATCTAGCGGAGCAGGGTGAGGGAGCTGTGTCCACCTACTTTGAGACGCAGTTGCGCAAGCACCTCAAAACGATTCGGATGCGGCTCACGGAATATCGCTTTTGTACCCCGATTCTTGAAACGGATGCCCAGACTTCGACTACAGTTCAGCGCCTCACGCTCCCGGAAGTTGAGCAGGATCAATTCACCACGGAATATACGCTATCGAGTGGCGAGTATATTGCTGTTCCCAGCACGGTCGAGTCCACTCCGTCAATTCTAGAAAAGCTTCAGTTTATTGATGCCGTCCTCACCCGATACGAACCCTGGCGATCGCCGACCGCCAGCAGCCCAGGGACAGATGGCTCAAAATTAGGAGACTCCAGCCCAGGAAACCTGAACGCTATCTCGGCCGCTTCACGCTCCGTCCAAGACCCCTTCTACAGCGACGGCAATAAGCCTTCTAAAAACCGCACCAAAACTGAAGCAGAAAGCAGCAGCTTTATTCCCAGATCCATCTTAAAAACAGCGGGGCGGTTCCGGCGAGAGCTAGACTCAGACCCCCAAACAGAAGAGGAAGTCGTGCAGGACTTTCGCACTTCGCGCACCAGAACCAGAGCGGCAACTCGCTTTCTGCTGCTGCTCGTCATTTTGCCCTTGCTGACGCAGCAAATTTCTAAGGCGGTTTTTATTGGGCCAATCGTCGACCATCTGCGAGGGGCCGATCAGTATGAGGCTTGGATCAACCCCAGGGTTGAACTTCGGTTTTTAGATGAGCTGGCGGCTTTTGAGTCAAAGTTAAGGTTTCAAAGCCTGGTTTCAAACGAGGTGCGATCGCCCGAAGAAACGCAGCTAGTGCTCAGAGAAAAAGCGCAGGAGCTGAAGATAGACTTTCAGACCGAGCTGAGGGAACCAGTCAAAAATATTGCGGCAGACATTCTATCCCTGATCGTCTTTGGCATCCTGATTCTGACTGGGAAATCTGAAATTGCCACGCTCAAATCATTTTTAGATGAAGTGGTTTATGGCCTAAGCGATAGCGCCAAGGCCTTTATTATTATTTTGCTGACGGATGTTTTTGTAGGGTTCCACTCGCCCCACGGCTGGGAAGTGATTATGGATACAACCCTGGAGCACTTTGGCATTCCAGCAAATCAAAGCTTTATCAATATGTTTATTGCAACCTTCCCCGTGATGCTGGACACGGTGTTTAAGTATTGGATCTTTCGTTACCTAAACCAGATTTCGCCTTCCGCAGTCGCAACCTACAAAAACATGAATGAGTAGCTTTCGGCGGCTTTAGGTAGCTTTAGCGCTGAATCCCTTGCAAGGTTTTCTGAGCTTAGCCATCTCGCACAGGCCACGACCTGAGAAGCGTAAATACTGCTGATTCTTCTGTAAAGAAACGTATTGCAAAATGTCTTTTTGTAAAGACTTGCTCAGTTTCAAAATATCTGAACGCCATACACAGCAAACGTTTTGGAGTTTCTTATAATTTCTTAATTTTTTGCGATTCAGTATGTTTTGGATTTGCACAAAAAATGCACAAATGCGCTGCTTTAATCGTGGGTACTGGGCGGTTAAACGTCAGCCGAAGTCGTTGATGGCTAGAAAATACGTTCGTTTTTTAGGAACTTAAGCGCTCAAATCAAGCGTTCAAATTAAGCGCCCAACAAAGTAGTGGTGAAAATTGTTCGTCATATTTTTCATGATGTTTTTCCTCATGTTGAATGACTTGGCTTTGCAGACTCCATGTTTCTCACTTTGGTCTTTGCCTTAGATCCAGAAACATTCACGGAACAAAGCTCTCAATCTTTTTACTACTTTTAGCGCCTCTCATTCCGCACTTCTAAGCTGAAATGTTGAGCTGATATGTTGAAAGTCCTTCAGCAGGTTAAGGCCATAACCTATCTGAAGATGCTGAGACAGAAGCCAACGCTTATATCGATTAAGCCATCAATCAAGCTATCAACTCATTGACGGTGAAGCTCGCCCAGCGGGGTTTGCCGTTGTGATTAGCCTTTCGGCTCATCCGGTACAGACTTCTCCGAGTCTATTTTTTCCTCACCCTAGGAGCACAAAAATGACAAGTTCTATTGCTGCACAGCAGCTTGGATTTGAGCCATACGCCAATATGAAGCCAGTGGAACTCCGAGTCCATCGGTCTGAAGATGAAGTGAATGCTGCGATCTGGGCGTCCTATCGCCAGGTTTTAGGTCATGACCACATTATGGAATCTGAGCGTTTGACCAGTGCGGAGTCGCTGCTGCGTCAGGGCGATATTTCAGTGCGAGATTTTGTCCGCACTGTTGCACTCTCAGAGCTCTATCGCAACAAGTTTTTTTACGGTAGCCCCCAGGTTCGCTTTATTGAACTGAACTTTAAGCATTTATTGGGCCGTGCGCCCTACGACGAGTCTGAAATTACAGAGCACGTCAACCGCTACATCCACCATGGCTACGACGCTGAAATTAATTCCTATATTGATTCAACAGAATATCAAGAAAGCTTTGGCGACTCAATTGTCCCCTACTATCGCGGATTTTCGACCCAAAAGGGTCAAAAGACCGTGGGCTTTAACCGGATTTTTCAGCTCTATCGCGGCTATGCCAATAGCGATCGCGCGCAGTCTAAGAACAAATCAGCTTGGCTAACGGAAGACTTAGCGCTCAACCTAGCGAATGCGGTGCGCACGCCTCACCATGGGAAAGGACTCGCCGGAACGACGGGCGGAACGCGTGGCCAGCTTTACCGCGTGAAAGTCATCCAGAGCGGCCGTACCCGCACCCCTCAAATTAGAGCCACAGTGCGAGAGTATCTGGTCTCTTACGAGCAGCTTTCCCCAACACTCCAGCGCCTCAATAAACAGGGGGGGCGAGTGACGAGTATTTCCGCAGCCTAATCCCCTGCCTACCTAATCCCCCGCCTACCTAATTCTCAGCCTAATTTAAGCTGAGGTGCATTTTTCATTGACTTTAAGGAGAAAATTTGTGGCGATTACTACCGCAGCTTCCCGATTGGGAACAACTGCCTACACCGATGCAAGTCCAGTAGAGCTAAGAGCAAACTGGTCTGCGGACGATGCGAAGGGCATTATTAGAACGGTCTATCGCCAAGTGCTTGGCAATGACTACCTGATGCAGTCTGAGCGGCTCACGGCGCTAGAATCTTTGCTGGCCAATGGCCAAGTGACCGTGCGGGACTTCGTGCGCGCTGTGGCAAAGTCAGAGCTATACAAAAGCAAGTTCCTTTACCCAAATTTTCATAGCCGGGTAATTGAGCTGAACTTTAAGCATTTCCTAGGTCGTGCGCCCTATGATGAGTCCGAAATTGTAGAGCACCTCGACCGCTACGAGACTCAGGGCTTTGATGCGGATGTGGATTCCTACATCGACTCTGAGGAATATAGCGAAAACTTTGGTGACTCGATTGTGCCTTACTATCGCGGATTTTCGACCCAAAAGGGTCAAAAGACCGTCGGGTTTACGCGCATTTTTCAGCTCTATCGCGGCTATGCCAATAGCGATCGCGCTCAAGTGGCGTCTGGCCCTCACCTTGCGGCTGAATTGGCGCGCAACAGTGCCTCTGCGGTTGTCCCTGCTTCTAGCGACGGGTTTGCTTACCAGGCCTCTAAGCAAGGTACTGCACCCAATCGTACCTTTGGGCGCTCAGCGGTCGGCTCTGGCGATCGCCTCTATCGCATTGAAGTTTCGGGGACTCGTAACCCAGGCTATCCCAAAATCCGCCGCAGCAGCCGAGAGTACATTGTGTCTTACGAAGACCTATCTTCGACGCTTCAGCGCATTAATAAGCTAGGCGGCAAAGTGGCCAGCGTCTCAATTGCTCAATAAATGATCGCTCAATAAATAAGGTTTACGGGGGGACTCAAAGTCGCGAAAGGTTGACCACTGTTCAGGTAATAACTGTTCAGGTATTAACAAGTCAGAGAACTTACCTTTCGCGATTTTGCTTCATTTCGTAACTGCACAAAATTCAAGAACCTCATTGAGGAGAAATTGACAATATGTTAGGACAATCCGCACTGGTCAGGGGTTCAGCTTCGGCTGCTGAAAATCGGCTGTTTGTGTACGAAGTCACGGGGTTGCGCCAAAGCGATCTCTCAGATCAGAATAGCTTCCCAATTCGCAATAGTGGCAGCACTTTTATTCAGGTTTCCTATCGCCGCATGAATGAAGAAATGCAGCGTATTACCCGTCAAGGCGGGACTATTGTCAGCATTCGCCCCGCAGGAAGCCACCAGCCACAAGAATCTAAGTCAGAAGAGCCAGAAGAATCTCTCGCGGCTGCCTTTGACGCCTAATCAGACGTGAGTTCGACCAGAAACAACCGCCCCTCATCCTCCCATCCTCCTTCTCCCTGGGGAGAAGGAGGGGCAATTGACAATCAAGCCTCTTAAGTCCCTCTCCCAAAGGCGAGGGGTTTGGGGTGAGGGGCTTCAAGTGCATCATCGAACTCACGTTAATCAGCAACCATCACCGCTGAGGTTCAACCCAACCCCACAAAAAGGGAGGCGTAATGCCTCCCTTTTTGTGGTTTCGATGAACGCGCTTCTTTTGGTGAGATATTACCACTTCAGCAGATTAAACTGCTCCATATCCACCGTGTCTCGGTTTCGGTAAATCGATAGGATAATCGCAAGACCAACAGCAGCCTCAGCAGCGGCGACGGTAATGACAAAAATTGAAAAAACCTGACCGTTAATGGCCTGACGATCTAGATAATTGGAAAACGCAATCATATTGAGGTTGACCGCATTCAAGAGCAGCTCAATCGACATCAACACTCGCACGGCATTTCGACTCGTGACTAGCCCATAAATTCCAATACAGAATAGAGCCGCAGCCAAGACTAAAAAAAACTCAAGGGGCATAGTAAATCCTTCACCACATTTTCATTCACAAGAAACGATTACCAATCAACAAGAGGCTGCTGACCCAACCACAAGGGCAACAGCAACACCTCTAGGCAACGGGCTCACGGGGGCGTTCGGGCAGCTCTAGGGCGGGGGCAGGCAGTTCTCCGACGATCGCCGTCGTTTCACCCTCAATCTCTTCGCGTCGAGCCAGCACTACCGCACCAATCAGCGCCATCAGCAGCAGCACCGAGGCCAGCTCAAAGGGCAGCAGATAGTCGCTAAACAAATGCTCTCCAATAGTTTCAATGGGTAAGGCTGGGGAAGCCACCGACAGGTCAACGCTCCAGTGCGTCCGCGTCAGCATGATGGAGAGCAGCACAAAAAGACCAATGGAGACCGCTGCTGCCGACCCTTTCCGAATCCAGCGCCTGGGAATGGGGGCATAGTTTTCTTTCTTATTTACCAGCATGATGGCAAACAAGATCAGCACATTGATGGCACCCACGTAGACCAAAATTTGAGCAGCTGCAACAAAGTCTGCATTTTGCAGAAGATAGATGCCGGCAATGCTGATAAAGACACCCCCCAGCAAAAAGGCCGAGTATACAATTTTGTCAAACAGAACGACCCCCAAGGCTGCGCCAATAACAAGCACAGCCAAAATAATAAATGAAACAAACTGGACGCCTTCAGCAAGATTCACGGGTTATTCTCCTCCTTCGGGTGCCGAAGCAGATTCGGCTAGTTTTTTCTGTTCGGCGATCGCTGCGGGTCTAAGGCCGGCCCTTTGCTGATTGGCCGCAAGCTCGTGACCATCCATCACGCCTGCTGGCAAATAGCCAAACTCTCTAATGGGGGTCACCATGGGGTCATCGGTGACTTTATAGGGCAGGCGGCCCATGGCCACATTATCAAAATTCAGCTCGTGGCGGTCAAAGGTCGCCAGCTCGTATTCTTCAGTGACCGAAAGGCAGTTAGTGGGACAGTATTCCACACAGTTAGCGCAGAAAATACAGACCCCAAAATCAATGCTGTAGTGCTTAAGCTGCTTCTTCTTCAGCTCCTTATTAAATTCCCAGTCCACTACAGGCAGATTGATGGGGCAGACACGCACGCAAACTTCGCAGGAAATACACTTGTCAAACTCAAAATGAATCCGACCTCTAAAGCGCTCTGAAGGAATGAGTTTTTCGTAAGGGTACTGCACCGTAATGGGGCGGCGGCGCATGTGATCAAAGGTCACGGATAAACCTTGGCCAATATACTTCGCGGCCTGTACGCTTTCCTTGGCGTAGTCACCCACCTTATTTAAAAATTTCAGCATCCTAGAGTTCCCTCAAGCATTAGGTTCAGTTGGATAAGATGAAGCTGGTTTTCTAAAGGCTAAAGCCCTGAACTAAAGCTAGACGTGGATGAATGCCACCAGCGCACTAGCCTCCAAAGGCAAAGGGAAGCGTTAATTTAAGCCCTGCCGTAATGAGAAGGTTTGCCAAACCCACTGGAAGCAAAAACTTCCAGCCTAAGTCTAAAAGCTGATCAATCCTGACCCGTGGCACAGTCCAGCGCAGCAAAATTGCCAGGAATAAAAAGAAATACGCCTTAAGCAACGTCATGGTAATCCCTAGAGATGCATCCACCACCTGCAAGATCGCGTTGTCCTGGGGAATATGCAGCAGATCGGCCAGGGTTTCAATGGGGATGGGCAGTTCCCAGCCACCAAAATACAGCACCGCAACCAGCAAGGCAGACAGCACCAAGTTCACGTAGGAGCCCAGGTAAAACAGCGCAAACTTCATCCCGGAATATTCAGTCTGATAGCCCGCTACCAACTCCTCCTCGGCTTCGGGGAGGTCAAAGGGAATGCGTTCACATTCAGCGAGGGCAGAAATCCAGAACAAAATGAAGCCAAAGGGCTGTCGCCAGACGTTCCAGCCCAGAATGCCGTAACCCGCCTGTTTCTCCACAATTTCTACGGTGCTGAGGCTATTGGACATCATGACGATCGCCAAGACAGCCAGCGCCAGCGGAATTTCGTAGCTGATGGACTGGGCCGCAGCACGCAGCCCACCCAGAAGTGCATATTTATTGTTCGAGGAATATCCAGACATCAATAGCCCGATGGGGACAATGCTGGAGAAGGCAATCCAGAGAAAAATACCGAGTCCAACGTTGGACACCAGGAGGTTTTCGCCAAAGGGGACAATGAGGTAGGACAAAAAGACTGGAATGACGACCAGGGCTGGCCCTAGGGTAAAGAGCCACGGATCTGAGTTGGCAGGGACGACATCTTCTTTGAAGACCAGCTTCATGCCGTCGGCGACCGGTGCCAAAATGCCCAGGGGGCCGATAAATTCTGGCCCGATGCGCTGCTGGGCGGCGGCTGAAATTTTGCGCTCTAGCCACACCGACACCAAGACGCCAACCGTTGCGCCAAAGATCATCAGCAGCATGGGGACGGGCATCCAAATGAGTTTGGAAATGCCGTCAGAGAGGCCAAAGTCGGTCAAGGTTTCGATGAAGCGTTGCTGTAGGTCAATACCCGGATTCATGATTTCCAACTCTGGTTTAACAGGTTATGGGAGCAGATCGACGGAACCCATTATAAAAATTCTCCCTAACAGTATATCGGTGTGGGTTCGTCTGTAGATGGGGTTGGGTTGGGATTTATTTGAAGATCTACCTGGAAATCTATCTGGGTACCTATTTGGGAGCCTATCTGGGAGACTATTCAGTGCCGCTATTCGGTGTCGCTATTCTAGTCCGCGCTTTTCAATGGGAATAAACGGCTGATGGTGCAGCCCGACGTAGTTTTGGGCAGGACGATAGATGCGGTTGGCTTCAAGCTGCTCTTTCCAGTGGGCGAGCCACCCAGCAACACGGGCGATCGCAAAAATGGGGGTAAACAAATCGGTGGGAATGCCCAGTCGGCGATAGATGAGGCCAGAGTAAAAGTCAACATTGGGGTAAATGCCTTTATGCCCCAGTTTTTCGGCCAGAACTCGTTCAAGCTCGCAGGCAATATCGTAGTCGCGATCGCTGCCGTAGCGCGCCATCATGTCTTCGACGAGCTTCTGCAAAATCGTGGCTCTGGGGTCTTTGACCTTATAGACGCGGTGGCCAAAGCCCATGAATTTTGCCTTGCGGGCAATGCGATCTTCCACAAAGCCTGCGACATTCTCCACAGAGCCAATCTCTTCCAGCATAGTGACCACTTCTTCGTTGGCACCGCCGTGGAGCGGCCCGCCTAGAGTGCCCACGGCTGAGGCGACGATCGCGTAGGGATCGGTGAGGGTGGAGGCCGTGACCCTGGCGGAGAAGGTGGAGGCGTTCATAGAATGTTCAGCGTGGAGGATGAGGCAGACATCAAATATACGGGACAAGAAGGGGTCAGTTTCTTGTTCGTTGAGCATGTAGAGGAAATTAGCCGAATAGCCGAGGTCATCCCTGGGCGTTACGGGGTCATTCCCCTTCCGAATATGGCGAAATGCCGCAACCATGGT
Source organism: Thermosynechococcaceae cyanobacterium MS004 (assembly GCA_022402525.1). Classification (GTDB taxonomy): domain Bacteria; phylum Cyanobacteriota; class Cyanobacteriia; order Thermosynechococcales; family Thermosynechococcaceae; genus JAAURS01. The sequence goes on along the minus strand of JAKRSB010000112.1, from coordinate 11,003 downwards.
GGGAATTTTAGCCAGCAGCCGCACGACGGCTGCGCGAATATAGGCCGGGTCTTCGAGGTTGCGCTGAGAATAAAATAGACCTAGCGCCGCAGCAGAGGCCTGGAGCGCATCCATCGGGTGTCCGCTTTCTGGGAAGCATTTCATCATGTCGCGGATGCGGTACTTAACCCGGCGATGGAAAGTGATTTCATGCTCAAAGGCTTCGAGTTCTTCGTGGGTGGGTAGTTGCCCCCAAATCAGAAGATAGGCGGTTTCTAAAAAGCTGCTGTGCTGGGCTAGGTCATGAATGGGTATCCCGCGATAGGCCAGCAGCCCTGCTTGTCCATCGACAAAGCTAATTTGGGACTGGGCGGCTGGAATGCCTTCTAAACCAGGTTGATAGTCACAAACGGTCATGGTGATACTCCAAGTGCGTGAGCCGAACCGCGATCGCGATGCTGCCTTCGCAAAGGCCTTAAGGTTCTTCTCTCTTTACGATTTAAGAGATTACGACGAAACCAGAAATCGCGGCGGTGTTAACCAAAACAGAATGCTATTTCCCAGAGGATCGGCCGGGTCAGCAATATTCAGCCCAAGGATGCCTCCTTTTTTGAGCTGGAGTACGCCCCTAGACTCTCCCCACAGCAGGAGTTCTGCCCACTGGCTCAAGTCTGGCTCGTGGCCGACAAGGGCGATCGTTGTTTTTTGATTCTGTCTTTCTGCATCATAACCTCGCAGCCAAGCCAGCCAGTCGCTGAAGGAGCCCAAGGGCGCAAGGCTATGGGTAATGCTCATTTGCGCCGATAGCCCTGCTCCTAGCAAAATTTCAGCAGTCTGGGTGGCGCGCAGCAGCGGGCTGGTCAAAATTTCGTCAAAGTCTAGGCCCAATGCCTTAAGCTGCTGGGCGATCGCTTGGGCTTTCTGACGGCCTTTGGGAGTCAAAGGGCGATCGCGATCATCTATCCCTGAATCTCGCTCCGTGGCAATGCCGTGACGAATTAAATAAAGGGCGATCGGCATGACGGATTCCTTTTTTTCTCTGGTGCATCTTGGAAAACGGGCTCCGTGACCTGGGACGTTCAGTACAAGCGCCACGGATAGGCATGACTCGGCTAAAACGCTTTCAGCTCAGCTCTAGCTTGGGATTGCTGATGGGATTGCTGATGGGATTGCTGGCTTCTGCCTGACCCTCTGCATTTATCCAAAGCGTCATGGCACAAACTAGCTCATGCGCCGCCGAAAGCTTTGTGCGTCTTCTGAGGAACTGATTTGCTGAGCGAGAGCTTCAACAAAATCACGCTCCGAGAGGGGAGGCTTTTGACGTAGAGCACGCTGGCACACAATAGAGGCGATCGGGCCAATGAACTCCGCTAATTCCTGCTGGCAGCGGAGGGCAAATTCTGGCCGAATGGCTGGCGTTGAAACACTACCGGAGGACGGCTGAGAGACATTAAATTGAGAAGGATTAGATTGAGAAGGATTAGATTGAGAAAGATTAGATTGAGAAAGATTAGATTGAGAAGGATTAGATTGAGAAGAATTAGATTGAGAGGGTACCATCTCGGCGTTGGCGGGAGCTGCATTGACCCCCTTCTCTGGCCCACTTCTAGGGCTTATGCCAAGATTTGCGCCCAAGTCTTGACGGGGAAAAGCCAACACGGTGGGCGCATTGCCCATTTGCTGAGGCAGGGTAGTGGCGGAAGTCAAAAGCTGCCTCTGAATTTCAAAGAGCTTGTGGAGCAATACATCTCCATTTACAGGCCGTCGAGACGCCAACGGAGACATCATCTGGTCTATGAAATCTGCAAGTAACGGGGAAAGGTTCGGCACCAAACTGCGCCAATTAAGCTCGTCTGTGTCAGGGTCATACATGTCGGCTAATTCCTGACCCGTCAACAGATAGACAAATGTTCGACCCATGGCAAAAAAGTCTGACTGAGGAAGAGGCTTGCCTTTCATTTGCTCAATCGGGGTGTAAAGAGCAGACATAATGCGCGTGGCTTGAGAGGGCTCCTCAATGCCGCCATAGATATTGGTAATAGAGCGCACGGTGCCAAAATCGATCAGCGAAAGATGGCCATCTGCCTTGAGCATGATGTTAGAAGGCTTAATATCACGATGCAGAAAGTTTTGAGAATGCACAGCCTTTAAGATTCTGGCCAATTGAATCAACCATTGAAGGGCTAAGTTTTGATCAATTGGGCTACCGCGCTGTCGCAAATATTTTTGGAGGTCTAGCCCGGTAATTTTCTCCATGACTAGACAATACAAAGGTTCTGGCTCATTTTTGGGGCGGAAGGTAAAGTAGGCGTTTGGCTCAACCGCAGGAATACCAGGGTGATTCAGTTGGCTTAAGACCTGGGCTTCTCGCTGAAAAAGCTCAACATACTTCGGCTCATTGCGGGTCAGGATCTTCAGTACCTTCACAACGCTGTCAAGGTCAGTGACCTCGTAGGTTTTGCCAAAGCCACCTTCCCCCAGCATACGGATAACGCGGTATCGGCCTTCTAGCAGGGTTTCGGAGCCACAGCTGCTGCAAAAAAGCTGTTCGTCTGAGTTTTGGGGACTGGCACAGCTGGGGTTAATGCAAAGGCTCATTTGAAGTAGCGTCACCGCAGGGGCGCTTTTAGTATGACTGGAATGATCCTAAAGCTAAAAATAAGGCCGCAGAATCTAGAGTTACAGAATGTAGGGTCAAAACCTATCGGTCTATGACGCTCAAGGGGATAAATTGCCCAACCCAATTAAGATCCCTAACAAGTTAATAGCCCTAGCAAGTTCATATCTCTCAAGTTCATATCCTTAAATTAATGCTCAAAACGGATCTACAGCACAGAGTCAAAAAGCAACAATGCTAGAAAGACCGCCGTTTGGCGAGAATTGAGTTTATCTGAGGGCCTTGCCTGAGGTCCTTGCCTGAGAGCCTTATCTGATTGCGTTTATTCTGAATTCTGATTTTTGCCCATCATATCCTCTACCTGCTCTGACTTTTGTGAGGAGAATCACTTGTGGTTAGAGGGTTTAGCATTGCAGCCTAGAAATTAGGCAGCGCTTAAAAAGATTTTTGTGCTAGAGGCCAGAATGATCGCCAAAAGTTAGCACAAGATTCTATTTGCAAGCCAACGGAACGATGGCCAAGGCCCTTTGCGACGAGCTGATTTACAATCTCTTTAGTAGCAAGACAGCAAAGCAGTCAATGCAGGCTGCTTATCGCTGTAGCTAACATAAACTCGTCAATTTCTTCAGGCTATTTTGATTCTTCAGGCTATTTTGATGTGTAACCCTTTGATGCAACCTCAAAAACTGTTTATGAACTTTTATGACCATGAAGTTTTACCGATTCCGTGCCTCTACTCGACGGCTCTCAATAGCGCCTAGTCTACGTTTTCAGCGTCTGGGTTCCCTGGTGCTCATTTTGCTGTCTTGGAGCTTTGTCTCAGGCTTAAGCAAAGCTGGCTTCAGTAAAGCTGGTGCTGCTCCAGTTCCGTCGACAGTGAAGTCCCCATCACCTTCTACTTCTACAACGCCACAGTCTGTTCCAGGCCAACAGCCTGAAGCTAAACCTGGGAAAACCCCTGATGCGGCGCAGATCAAGCCAACTGCTTCCCCCTTGCCCGCTGAAGCAGCATCTCCAGAAAAGTCACCTGCTGCCAAGCCAACCCTTGCCAAACCGGCTACTGCAAAACCAGCGATCACCAAGCCCACTGTTCCCGCAACCGTTAGTCCCGCGATCGTTAATCCCGCGATCGCCAAACCAACGACACCCGCAGATAAGCCCCCTAATAAGCCCCTTGAAAAACCCCTTGAAAAACCGGTTGCAAAGCCTTTAGATAAACCATCTAACAGACCCACGGCAACAACCAAGCCCACGACTCCCAAGGACACGGTACAAAAACCTGACCCTAAGAATCAGCAAGGTAATGCACTCTTGCAGAAAGGCATCGGGCTGTACGTCAAGGGAGAGCAGGTAAATGCAACCATAACCTTCACGAAGGCGCTAGAGTTAGCGCCCAAAAATCCGAAAATTTACTACTATCGTGGCCTTGCCTACAGCGCTCAGCAAAAGCATAAAGAAGCCATTGCTGACTTTACGACTGCCCTGGAGCTGGATCCAAAGTGGACGGAAGTCTATACCCTACGGGGCTTATCTAAAGCTGCTGCCGCCGACCGCCCAGGAGCGATCGCCGACTACACCCAGGCCATTACCCTAGATCCAAAGGCCCCTAGACCCTATCTCCATCGCGGATTGCTAAAGGCCCAGGAAAAAGATCACCTCGGCGCGATCGCCGACTATACCCGCCTGATCGCGCTAGACGCCAAATCTGCAGCAGGCTATGCCTTTCGGGGCAATTCTCAGCTAGCCTTGGGGCGCTACGCAGTGGCCGTCAAGGATTTTGATCGGGCGATCGCCCTGGATCCGAAATTTGCTGCGGCCTATAACCATCGCGGGATTGCCCTGGATGCCCTCAAAAAAACCCAAGAAGCCGCCAAAGACTTTACCCGCGCGGTGGACCTCAACCCCAAGTCGGCAGCGGCCTTCAATAATCGCGCCACGACCTTGCTGGTCGCAGGGAAATTTCAAGAAGCCCTTGCCGATAGCTCTAAGGCGATCGCCCTTGACCCAAAGTTTGCGCCAGCCTACAACAACCGCGCCATGGCTCATGTAGGGCTAGGGAATGAAGATGCCGCAATCAAGGACTATGACAAAGCCATTCAACTCAATACCCAGGATGCGACAATCTATATTAATCGCGGATTAGCCTATGCTGCTCAGGACAAGACGCCACAGGCGATCACGGACTACGATCAGGCCATTCGTCTAAATCCCAATGACCCCAGAGCCTACCATAGTCGTGGCGTTGCTAAGATGGGCGTAGATGGGCAGCAAGCTGAAGCAAAATCAGACCTCCAGAAAGCCGCTCAGCTCTATCTCAAGCAGGGCAATCGGGATGAATATAACGCCCTCCAGTCTCTGCTGAAGTAGCGTCTTGCAGCCGTGGTTGACTTGAGGGTTTGGCTTGCCATAACAATCTTGAGAAGACAGCTCAACAGCGTCAGCATGTCTTGCCCAACACAGCTCCTTTTCAGGCGTTGTTCATTAGTCGTTCGTTCATCAGTCGTTCGTTCATCAGCCGTTAATGCGGTCGTAGCCATTATGCCTGAACCTCTGCTTCGCCTCACATGCTTTGCGGGTGTGTTGATCACGATGGCGGGGGCAGAAGCTTTTGCCCCTCGCCGCGCCCTGAGAGCACCCAAAACAACACGCTGGCTCAATCACTTCAGTTTGGGGCTACTCAGCACTGTGCTGTTGTGGCTCCTGTTTCCTGTGGCGGCAGTTGGCGTGGCGACAATGGCTCAGGAAAAGGGCTGGGGGCTGCTCAATCATTGGCGGGTGGGGGACTGGGTGGCGATCGCGGGGTCTATGGTGGCGCTGGACTTGCTCATTTATCTCCAGCACCGTGTGTTCCATACTGTGCCGCTGTTCTGGCGGTTCCATCGGGTTCATCATGCTGACCTAGATCTTGATGTCAGCAGCGGCATCCGGTTTCACCCCGTCGAGATTGGTCTGTCCATGCTCCTAAAGATGCTGGCGGTGCTGGCTTTGGGGGCACCTCCCACGGCTGTAATCGCCTTTGAAATTTTGCTGAATGCAACATCCCTGTTTAACCACAGTAATATCGCAATTCCTGTCCCTCTAGATCGCATTTTGAGAATGGTGATCGTCACGCCCGATATGCACCGCGTCCATCACTCTGCGATCGCATCCGAAACCAACCACAATTTCAGCTTTAACCTACCGTGGTGGGACAGGCTGCTGGGAACCTACCAGGGGGAGCCTTCGGCTGGACAAAAATCCATGACCTTGGGGCTGGCAGAACGTCAGAATGCAGCCCTGGATCAACTTCCGCAGTTGTTACTGCTTCCTTTTCGTTCATAAGCTTTGGGGCGGACATTTTTTCGTAAGCCCAGATTAAATCCTACCGACACCTTTGAGGAGTTTCTTTATGGATGGCCTGTCCTAATTTAAGGCTCAGAAGTGAAGACTGAAGGATATCTTCTTTAGTCTATCCCTGGTGCCAGCTTCCATGATGCCTTCCCTCCACGAGCAAAAGACAGACCAAGCGCCTGCCCTTGAAGCCCCAATTTTTCATTTTGGTCAAGAAACAATAACGAAAAATCAGACGACGACCTGCCGCCTGATTTTTGCGAGCCTTCTGCTAGCTCAGCTCTTGCTGCAAGCCTTATCTGGAGAGGCTTTGGCGATACCACAGGTAAACAGCATTAGTCCAGACTTAGATCACAAAAGCCAGAAAAATCATGTTGCGCTGAATACTAAAAGTTGGGCCGTTGGTTCACAAACCCCGACAAATTCAGAACAACATTCCTTAAAACCCGTTAAAACAACTGCCCTAGGGCTAGCTGTTGACGGTTCAGATCGCGTGGCGACCGTCTCTGCCGCCACGCTCAACAATCGCGGCATTGAACGCATGAATCAGGGCGACTATTCAGCGGCCAAAACCCTCTTTAACCAAGCACTTCAGGTCAATCCGCGCTTTGCACCGGCCTATAACAACCGCGCGATGCTTCATATCTTGACGGGAGAAGAAAAAGAAGCCGTCCAAGACTATAGCCGATCAATCGCGCTCAACCCCAAGGATGCCGATGTATATGTCAACCGAGGGCTGGCCTACGCTGCTTTAGAGAATACCGCCGCTGCGATCGCAGACTATACCAGAGCCCTCCAGCTCAACCCCAAAAATGCCCAGGCTTACCACGCAAGGGGTACCGTCTATCTCAGCCTCAATAATCGAGCCATGGCGCGAGCGGACTTTCAACAGGCTGCTGCTTTATATCTACAGCAGGGCAACCAAGAAGACCATAACGGGCTTCAGGAATTTTTAAAGCAGTTTTAGAAAATAGGTGCCACCTACGCTTACCTAGACCCTTGACAGGCCAGCAGACTGCCCTAAATATGGGGTAGAAGTGGAGTAAGTCTGAGTCTCTACCCATGAATGGGACGCATTGCCTGGGAATGCAAACCCATCAACAATTTAGCCCCATAAAACGATCAGCCCCATAAAACAATCAGCCCTATAAACGATCAGCAAAAAACGGTTCAGTGTGGAAAGTCAGGGTAGTCTGTATGAACGAGAGACATCAACTGCGGCAACGCGGAATTTCTATTGGCCTTTGGCTTTTAGCGTTAGGTGTGGGGCCGTTATTTGTGGGTCAAGCCAGCCTGCGACCCAGCGTGGCTCAGCTTCAGCCCTTGTCCCCCGACCTGTTCCGAGACATTCCGCTACCTCAAGTTCCGCGCACACAACCTACTCAGCAAGAAGCACCTCAGAGCGCGCCTGAGCCTGCACTCAAAAAAGCAGTTCCAGCCCCTAGTGGCAATGCTGCCAAACCAGAATCTAATAAACCAAAATCTAATTCTGCGGCACCTGCATCCTCAGCACCAGCCAAGGCGCTTCCAGAAGAACCTAAAACTGGAATCACGAAGCCGCCTGCTGCGATCCCAACCGCGAAGCCAGCCCCAGCAAAACCGATCGCAACCCCTACAGACTCACCAGCAAAATCCACTCCGGCAAAGTCGATTGCAACCCCTACAAATCCAACCCCCACAGACTCCCCCACGAAGCCAGCCCCAGCTAAGCCAGCCCCAGCAAAATCAGTTCCAACCGCCAGTCCTTCACCCGCAGCACAGCCAATTGCAAGCCCTACGGTTGTGCCTGCTGAGGCTAAACCTACTGCCCCAACAACTGAGCCTGCAAACGAAAAGAAGCCAGAGCAACCAGAGAAACCGAAGGCTGCTGAATCTAGCCCTGCATCTAGCCCTAAAAAGCCAGCCCCATCAGCTCCTGTAAAGGCCGCTCCAGCTCCGGCAGAGGCTACGCCAGTCAAGGCGACTCCAGCACAAGCTGCTCCAGCAAAAACGACCCCGGCTGTCAACCCAGCACAGGCTAAACCCACTGCAACACCCGTCACTAAGCCCGCTGCACAGCCCACTGCAACGCCTGTCACTAAGCCCGTCACCAAGCCCATTGCACAGCCCACTCCAAAGCCCGCTACACAGCCCACTGCAACACCTGTCACTAAGCCCGTCACCAAGCCCGCAGCAAAGCCCACTCCAAAGCCCGTCACCAAGCCCATTGCACAGCCTGTCGCAAAGCCCAAACCTCAGCCAAATGCTGCTCAGCAAGTTGACTGGGCTGCACGGCGCGAAGCCAATGTTCTGATTGAGAAGGGCACTCAAAAATACCTAAAGCAGGACTATCCGGGTGCCCTCAAGGACTATAGTGCCGCGATTCAGAAGGATGCAAAATATGCTGTAGCCTACGTGAACCGGGCAAATGTACAGGCAGCGCTGGCCAACTACGAAGCCGCGATCGCAGACTATACCAAGGCGATCGCCCTAGACAGTAAGGATGCCGTGTCCTATCTCCAGCGCGGGGCAGTCTATGGAAGTTTGGGGCGTTACCCAGCCGCCCTTGTGGATCTCAATCAGGCGATCACGCTGGATAACAAATCCAGTGAAGCCTATACTAAGCGGGGTCAGATCTATCTCGCTCAGGGCAATACGACAGCGGCTCAGCAGGACTTTACGCGGGCGATCGCCCTGAAGCCATCGGCCTTAGCCTACCAAGGACTAGCTGCTGTAGAAGCGGCAGCAGGCAATGATGCCGTGGCGCTTCAGAAAGCCACCCAGGCGATCCAGCTAGATCCAAAGTCTGCTGAAGCGCTCTACCGACGCGGCCTGCTCCAGGCCAAACGGAAGAATTTTGCCGCCGCGATCGCGGACTTTACCCAGGCGATTACGCTAAATCCAAAGTTAGCAGAGGCTTACATCCAGCGCGGGGCGGCTTACTTTGCCCAAAAAGTTTACCCCCAGGCGATCGCGGACTATACCCAGGCGATCGCCCTTAGTCCCAAAGCCCCCTCCGCTTACTTTGGGCGGGGCGCGGCCCATAACGAGAATGGCGATAAAGCCTCAGCGATCGCGGACTATAACCAGGCCATTGCCCTCGACCCTAAAAATGCAGGAGCCTACCTGAACCGTGCCAACCTGCGCAGCCAGAATGGTCAGCGCCCAGAAGCGCTAGCAGACTACAGTCAAGCAATTAGCCTAGATCCCAATAATGCCCTGGCTTACCATAACCGCGCTACGCTGCATATCCTAATGGGGAGCCGAGAAGCCGCGATCGCAGACTATCGAAAAGCGGCGGAGCTTTACCAGAGCCAGAGCAATCTGGCCGAGGCTGAACGCAGTCAAAAAGAAGCGGATCGATTTCAAGCGCTTTTACCCAGTCCCCAGCCCCAACCTCCCAGCCCTGGGACACCCGCACCGCAGCGCTAAACCTTGATCCCTCAATACTCAATAGGATCATTTAGACCATAGCTCCCCAGTAAGGGAGAGCAGAGATCATTCGCTCTGCTGGCCTGTCGCTCGCAGCTTTCGTTTGCGTCGAATCACCCAAAATACAAATAATCCAACCAGACCGAAAAAAACAAATTTAGAGACTGGGCCAAGGTATTTATCCACCAGCGTATAGTTGTTACCCAGAAAATATCCCAATCCAGTTAACAGGAAAATCCATACCGTTGTTCCAAGGGTGGAGTAGAGCAAAAAAGGAATCATCGGCATGCGATTGATGCCAGCCGGCAAAGAAATAATGGTTCGCACGCCCGGCACTAGGCGGCAGAGCAGCACAGCTTTTCCGCCATGCTGGCTAAACCAGCGGTTTGCCTTGTCAATATCCTTGCCAGACATGGCAATCCATTTCCCGTATTGGTCAGCGAGCTTTCTCAGCCGCTCTTCGCCTAAAAGCTTGCCAGCGTAGTACCAGGGCAGCGCCCCTAGCATGGTTCCAACCATTCCGACCAAAACGACCAGCGCAAAATTCATTTCGCCCTTTGCGACAGCGAATCCTGCCAGCGGCATAATCAACTCTGAAGGAATGGGCGGAAAGAGATTTTCTAAAAACATCAATAGCCCAATCCCAAAGTAGCCCATCACTTTCATGGTGCTGACAACCCAGACGGCAAGCAGTTCACCCATTAATTCTTCTCCGTTGACATGAAATTTTAGAATGACTTATGAGAATGACTTATGAGAAAGCGATCGCGGGTGTGCCGCCTAAAATTGAAATCTTAAACATGTAGGACTGCAATCGCCTCGGCCCCTAAGCCCAGCGCTGACTGGCCCTGACTGGCCCTGACTGGCGGTGTTCCATCCAAAACAATAGCAGCCAACCCACCCAAAATACCGGAAGACTGGATGACACCCAAAATGCAGTCTGCCTTGAATTCAGTAATGTCAAAAACCAGGTTATAAAGCCTTGAACCTATAAAGCCTTGAGCATTATGTCCAGTATGTCGGTTGGTAGACTAAGACAGCATTGAGCATCAGTGTAAGAACATCAGTGTAAGAGCATCAATTATGAGTCATCAAGTATTAGTCATCAAGCACGAGCAAAACACCGTTTTGGTTAAAATTAACTTCTGACTCTTTGACGGGCGCTTTAGTTGTTCTGAGTTTTGTTGGCCTTAAAATTGACGGGGCTGTCCAATAATTGCCCGTCCGTGAACCCTGATTTTTCTGGAGAAAAAGCTTAATGTCCACCGTTCCAGCTCAGACTGCGACTGGTTCTCATCCTTCCCCCAAGGCCTCAGAATGGCATAGCTTGGACATTGAAGCGGCTGCATCCCGATTAAAAGCAGACTGTGGCGCAGGGCTGACAACGCAAGAGGTGCAGCAGCGACAGGCTGAGTACGGCCCCAATGAACTCACTGAGTCCGGTGGACGCAGTGCCTGGGTTATTTTGATTGATCAGTTTAAGAACATCATGCTCTTAATGCTGATTGCGGTGGCCATTATTTCAGCGGTGCTAGACCTACGCACTGGAGAATTCCCAAAGGATGCGATCGCCATTTCTTTGATTGTGGTTCTCAATGGCATCCTGGGCTACCTCCAAGAGAGTCGTGCTGAACAGGCCTTGGCGGCCCTCAAGCGTATGTCTTCT